>JBKJRV010000427.1:0-14646 GCA_046593115.1 Gemmatimonadaceae bacterium | reverse complement strand
AGGCCGCCCAGATCCCTCACCAGCTCATCACCGGGACGGAGATGCAGGTGATAGGCGTTGGCGAGAATCATGTGCGTGCCCATCGCCTCGAGATCTTCGGGATCGAGCGCCTTCACCGTGCCAAGAGTGCCGACGGCCATGAAGGCCGGGGTCTCAACGTCACCGTGCGGCGTGCGAAACGTTCCGGCGCGGGCGTGGCCGCTCCGGCGTTCGACGGTGAACGCGAACTGCGCGTTCAAGGAGTCAGCTGGCCGCAGCCTACGAGAGCTCGATCGTGGTAATCGCCTTGTCGGGCTCGCAGAAATAGCTCGCTCGCATACGCAGACTCCCCGCTTTCTGGACGAGAGGCTCCATGTCGAGCCGAGCCGAGAGCGCGCCGAAGATGTCATCGAGTGCGGCGTCGCCGGTGCTGCGACTCACCCTGACGCGCTGCACGGAACCCGTCGCGGAGACGTCGAGGACGAACGTCCCTTCGCCCGAGACCGACGTCTTGCCGCCCTTCAAGCGCTCGCATTCCACGCCGAGCAGCTGGTCGGCTTCGCCACGCATCTCGCTCTCGTGGAGGCGGGTGTCACCAGCCGTGGGCACGTAGTATCGCGATGTGGAATGCATGCATCCCTGTGTCAGCACTGCCATCAGCACCGCCGCCAAAGCACTAGACCACGACCATCGCATCGCCATACGAGTAGAACCGGTAACCGGCATCGATCGCCTCCTGATAGGCGCGCATTGTGAGATCGTATCCCGCGAACGCCGCCACGAGCATCAGTAGCGTCGAGCGGGGAAGATGAAAATTCGTGACGAGCTTGTCCACCGCACGGCAGCGGTACGGTGGGTGGATAAAGATACGCGTTTCGCCCGCCTGCTCTGAAAAACCTCCATCGGTGGCCAGCGAAGATTCCAGGGTGCGCGCCACGGTGGTCCCAATGGCCCAGATGGCCCCCCCTCTGGCGCGCGTCTCGTTCAGCACCGCCGCACTGGCCGCAGGAAGCTCAAAGTACTCCTCATGCATCTGGTGATCGGCGGGATCGTCGGCTTCGACTGGCCTGAACGTCCCTGCACCCACGTGCAGCAGGACGTCCGCCCGGCGCACGCCACGTTGCGCGATGGCGTCGAGCAACACCTCGGTGAAGTGCAGGCCGGCCGTGGGTGCCGCCACCGATCCGGCTTCGCGAGCATAGACGGTCTGATACCGCGACTCGTCTGCGTCCGCGTCGGCACGCGTGATGTACGGCGGCAACGGCACGTGCCCATACCGCTGAATGGCCTCCGCATCTCCCAGGGACGAATGCAATCGCACGAGACGCGTGCGCCGCTCGGTGGTCTCGAGCACCTCCACTCGCAGGTCGTCGGCGATACGCACCATTCGGCCCGGCTTCAGCTTCCCGCCCGGATGCACCATGGCTTCCCACGTCCCTTCGCCGCGGGGACGAAGCAGCAGTACCTCGGCCGCCGCACCGCTGTCGCGTGTGCCGAGCAGACGTGCGCGAACCACCCGCGTGGTGTTGAGCACGAGCGCATCGCCGGGCCGCATCAGGTCAGCGATGTCACCAAACCGTCCATGCGTGAGCCGGCCGCTCTCACGCTCGACGATCAGCAGCCGGCTGTCTTCGCGACGCTCGGGTGGATGTTGGGCGATCTGCTCGGGCGGAAGCGTGAACTCATAGTCTGATGTGCGCGTGCCGCGCGCTCGCTCACTGGACAATTGTGACAGGACGTTCTCGCGCGACTCGCCGGCCCGTCACGGTATCGAGAATCTCGACGTGAAGGATATATCGGCCCAGCGGTGCTTCCCCCAGGTCCACGGTCAGGTAGTCCACCGCGACGTCCGTCGCAGGAATGTTGCGGTCGTATCGCAGCGTGACTCTGCCCTTTCCCTTATCCGTGGCGCCCACGGCGCCTGCCACACCGCTAACCACCCTCGCCGCCATGCCAATAGCGCCTTCCCGACGGATCTTCGTGAGCGACAGCTCGACCTTGTAGCGGTTGGAGCTTTCGACCACGCCAAGGTCGTACGTCTCCCACAGCAACGCGATACTCTGTCGTTGCCGGAGACGGCCGACGCCGGGCACAATAGTGAAATCCGACCACCGCGATCCCCCGGATCCATCACGCGGAGCCACCCGCTCGGCCACCACAATGTCGCTCATGCCAAAACCGCTGAGCGCGAAGGTCGTGTCGCGACCGACAGTGCTCTGGCCAACCGCGCGCGCGCCGCGAGCGGCGTCGCGCTGATGGGCCTCGATGCGGTAGATGAACGACCCGCTCGGGATCCGTCGTCGCCAGGCACGTATGTCGGCGCCCGAAGGGGTCCCAGGTGTGACCATGAAGCGCACGGAGTCGCGAAGGACGCGACGAAAGACATCGTTGAACATCTGGAAGTCCACGTCCACGGGAGCGGTCGTGAGGTCCACACCGCGCACCAGGGAGTCCATCGGGACCAGCGCCACCATGAGGATGTCGCTCGAGTCGGGACCGGCCCGGAAGCGCGAGAGTTGCACGCGCACCGAATCCGTGCGGCGATCGGTGGCGACATTATCCCAACGCACTGGATGGGTCTGCGTCGTCTCGAGGACGTGGTGGTAATCGCTGTGACGTGCCGTGCCCCACGTTGGCGGCTCGTTGAACACGAAAACCAGTCCCGCGCGATAGATCCATGTTGTCTGCAAATTGTTGAGCGCTCCGCCCCGCGTCGAGAAAAACTGGTCGGGCGGTCCGTACCGGACATGGATGTCGCCGCGGTCAGTATCAGCGCCACGAAGCCTGAAGTCGTCGGACGTCCACCGCATGTCGGCGTAGGTCACCCGGCTGAGAAACTCCAGCCGGTGCTCGTTCTGCGGCGTGAGCCAGAGCGGATCGCTCAGGACCCAGTATTTTTGCGTGGTGTAGTCGCGCACGTCCGGGCTGGTCGCCAGAAAGCTCGTGGAATCGGCGGGGCGCACAATGCGCGAGATCGCGTTGTATCGCTGACGATCTTCTTCACTGAGAAAGGTCATCGCGCTGTCGAATGCCAGCGCCGCATCGCGCTCGTTGTTAAGCCGGTGTTCGGCGAGCCCAAGCGCGAGCCAGCCCACAGGGTCCCACCCTGCTACGTCAACGCGCGCCTTCGCCGCGAGTCGCAGCACTTCCCAGTTGTTGACCTCGGCGTGTGCCATGAATATGTGGCGCAGCGCGCGCGGATAACCCGGCATCGCCTTCAGCGCCTCGTCGAAATGCTCGACTGCCTTTCGATAATCGCCTTCACCCGGGAAGCCGCTCAGCTTGATGGTGAAGTTCTCGACGTAGTTGCGAATGTCATCGGCGCGCTGCGTTCTCGGGTCGATGCCCTGTTCGGCCACGCCTGCAAGTTGCCTGCGGTTCGCGAGCGCCTCGTAGCGCCGCCATGCCACCATTCCGACCTCGTCGGCCGCCTCGGCGATAGCGAGGGGATTGCCCGTGCGCTTCGCGGCGGAGAGCGCATTGTCGAACATTCCGTACGCGGCCATGCGCATCGTCATGACGTTGGACGCCAGCATGAACCTGCCGAGCGCCGTGAAATGCTTGGCGCTATCGGGGGCGAGGTGGGCGGCCAGTCGCAATGCAGAGTCCGCGTGTGCGAGCAGTGTGATTTCGGATGCCTTCATCAGGCCTTTGCCCTGGCCGGAGCGCGCCATGTTCCACGCCAACACACCCTGTCGGTGCCAGGCGGCCGCGTCCTTCCGGTTCGCCTTCACTCGTGCGACATACATGGCGAGGGCGCTGGCCGAATCACCGAGTGCGAGAACGCTGTCGGCGGCTTCGATGGCCGGCACAGAGGGAGCGCTTCCCCGTTGCGCTTCCGCGACGACAGAGCACAGAAATGCGAGCAACAGAGCAGGCAGCAAACGCATGGGTAATTCTACGACATGGTATGTCCCGGAGTTCCAGTGATGGAAATAACTGGGGGCAGACGCTGGCGTTAATCGGCAGGTTGCGTTGGCCTGCGACCTTTGGGATTCGACCCCATGTCGCCGATGCCCCGCTCAGAACAGCGAGGGCTGGCCGCTCTGACTTGGTGGGGTAAATCCAAAGTGGCGGTACGCCTGGGGCGTCGCAACGCGCCCACGGGGCGTCCGCTGGAGAAATCCGTTCTGTACAAGGAAGGGCTCGTACACTTCCTCGATGGTGCTGGCGTCTTCACCTGTTGCCGCGGCGACCGTCGTGATTCCGACCGGCCCCCCGTCGAACTTCTCGATGATGGTGCGGAGGATGCGCGCGTCCATGTCGTCGAGTCCGAACTCATCGACGTCGAGCATCTCCAGTGCCCGCCGGGCGACATCCGCCGTGATCGCGCCCTGTGCCTTGACCTGCGCAAAGTCGCGCACGCGGCGCAGTAACCGGTTGGCGACGCGCGGCGTGCCTCGCGACCGGCGGGCGATTTCACGAACCCCGTCGTCATCGACCGCGACCTTGATGACCTCTGCCGTGCGCCGCACGACGAGCTCCAGCTCGCTCGCGGGATAGTAGTTCAACCGCTGCTCGATGCCGAACCGCGCTCGCATCGGCGACGTGAGCATCCCAAGCCGGGTGGTGGCGCCAATGAGCGTGAAGCGCTCAATGGGCATGGTGATGGTTTGCGCCTTCGGTCCTTCGGACAGCCGGATGTCGATCTTGTAGTCCTCCATCGCGGGATAGAGGAATTCCTCGATAATGGGACGAAGGCGGTGGATCTCGTCGATGAAGAGAATGTCGCCTTCGCGCAGATTGGTGAGCTTGCCCACGAGATCACCCGGTTTCTCGACCGCCGGTCCTGATGTCTCGTAGATATTCACCGAAAGCTCGCGCGCGACGAGCTGAGCGAGCGTCGTCTTGCCCAGTCCAGCGGGGCCGAAGAACAGGATGTGGTCGAGTGGCTCACGGCGCGCGAGTGCGGCATCGATATAGATGCGCAGGCTGTCCTTCACCTTGGCCTGGCCGATGAACTCGCCGAGTCGCTGGGGTCGCAGCGACAGCTCGACGACCGATTCGTCGGCGAGAATGTCGGGCGTGGTGATTTCAGCGCGGGTCATTGCACCCAACCTACCGAAGAAACGCCGAATTACAAGGCGTTATCGCTTCCATCGCGCAGGAAAGATTTTTCCCGCGGCAAGTGGATCGAGCGAGCCTCCAGCGATAGCAACGGCGCGGGCCAACGCTGGATCGCGGCCAGCGGCCAGATCGGCGGGAGTAGGGACGACGATCTCATCCGGCATGACGCCGCGTCGTTCGAGAGTTCTACCGTCGGCGAGGCGCAGGTCGGCCGTACTCAGGGAGACTCCGTACGGGACGACGCGGCCAGCGCCCGACATCTGCCAGCGGACCGTTGACATGTGTCCTGTCCCCGAGCTCCAGTCTCCGACAATGGTCGCGCGCGCACTCAGCTGCATGAGCCTGGCGAATAGTTCCGCGGCACCTCCCGTGCGCGAATCGATCAGGATAACGAGCCGGCCCTTGAACGGATCCCTTGGTTCCGCACGAATGGTGTCGATCTCATTTCGGCGCAGCGCATACGCCACCAGCGTCTTCTGTTCGACGAATGCGCCGACGAGCTGGATAAGGGCGGAATCCATGCCGGCGCCGTTGCCGCGCAGGTCCAGTACGACGCTCCGCGCCTTGTCTGTCTGCTTCAGGGGTGACCCGCCGAACGTGGGATCGTAGTAGTGCTCGCGCAGCTCCTTGCGCACCTGCTCCAGCATCACCTTGCCGCGCTCGCGGTCAAGTGACGTCAGCGCCTGAGCGGGCAGCCTGTCGACGGCGACAGCAACGACAAGCACGGCCAGGAAGATCCGGCGAATCGAGATCATGATCTTCATGGAATCACCTTGCTCGTGAAAAGTGCGACGACGACTGCAGCACGCACGACGTGGTGTTCAACTGCGTCGGGAGTGTCTCGCTCCCTACACCCGGGCTCTGACTTCGGTCAGGCGCTCGGCGGCTTTCTCAAGCGTCTCGAGCTTCTTGCAGAAGGCGAAGCGCACGAGCTTGTGACCAAGCTTCGGCTCGTGGTAGAAGCTCGACCCGGGCACTGGTGCCACCCCGATCTCCCTTGCCATCCACCGGGCAAACACGTCGTCCTTGTCGTCGCTCAGCTCCGAGAAATCGGCAAGAATGTAGTACGCGCCCTGAGGGACCGAAAACCTGAACCCGGCCTCGTTCAATCCCACCACGATGATGTCTCTTCGGGCGCGATACTGGAGCGCCATGTGGTTGTAATAGTCCGCATCGAACGCCATGCCGATCGCACCGGCCGCCTGCAGCGGCGCCGGCGCACCGACCGTGAGGAAGTCGTGCACTTTCCTGATCGCGACGGAAATCTCGGGCGGCGCCACCGCGTAGCCCAGCCGCCACCCCGTGCAGCTGAACGTTTTCGACAGCCCCGAGATGGTGATCGTGCGATCGCGCATGCCCGGCCAGCACGCCATCACATGGTGATCGCCGGCATACCGAATGTGCTCGTAAATTTGATCGGTGATGCACCAGACATCGTGCTCGACGCACAGTTCTGCGATCATCGTCATTTCCGCTCGCGTCAGCACGCGACCGGTGGGATTCTGTGGCGTGTTCACCACGATGGCGCGCGTCTTCGACGAGAACGCGGCGCGCAGCTTCGCAGGATCGATCGTCCAGTCGGGCTGCTCCAGCGACACATAAACCGGCCTGGCACCCGCCAGAATCGCATCGGGCCCGTAATTCTCGTAATACGGCTCGAAGATGATGACTTCATCCCCAGGATCGACCAGCGCGAGAAACACCGCGGCCATCGCCTCCGTCGCCCCGCAGGTGACGGTCACCTCCCGTTCGGGATCCACCTCCAGCCCGTACCACCGCCGATACTTTTCGGCGATGGCGAGCCGCAGCGGCGGACTGCCCCAGGTGATCGCGTACTGATTGATGTCGCCGTGAATTGCCGCGCACGCCGCGTCCTTCATGGGCGCCGGCATTGGGAAATCGGGAAACCCCTGCGCGAGGTTGATCGCACCGTACTCGTTCGCGATCCGGGTCATCTCCCGAATCACGGATTCGGTGAACGTGCTCGCGCGTTGCGACGACACGATCCGCCCGACGCGGCTCATGAAGTCCCGCTGTTCGTCACGCGAAGCAGCGCGGACATGGCATTGAATCCTGGCGCGGTAAAGATTCTCATGAGCAAGAGTTAAAATCCGGACGCGCAAGGCGCAACGCATGCAGGTTACGGTGGAGTCCGCATCCCGGAACTGACGGCGCGCCGGATGGCCGGAGCCGAAGAGCCGGCTTCAGTCGTCCTATCAGAGGGGGAACGCGCCCGGGAGTGGCGCTAAGGAGTGGTCTGCGCCTCGCAGGGAACCTGACGTCTCACGCAATACGCAATACGCAATAGGCTACGCGCCACGCACCAGGCACCGTCACCCTTACCCAACCCCGCACCGATGGACGCTTCAACCTTCGAGCTGCACGCCGCTATGGAAGACCAGCACTGGTGGTTCGTCGCGCGGCGGCAGATCGTCCGACAACTCGTCCACCGGCTCACTCCACCGGGGATACGACGCACCATCGTCGACGTCGGCTGCGGCACCGGTGCCACGGTCGCCTTCTTCGGAAACGAATATCGCACGGTAGGCATCGAGCCATCGGCCGATGCCTTCGCCCTCGCCAGCCGCCGCTTTCCCTACGCTACATTCATCCACGGCTCGGCCCCTCACGACCTCGGCGCCATCGCGGGCGAAACCGATGTGTTCCTGCTCATGGATGTCCTCGAGCACATTGCCGACGAGGTGGCCATGCTCTCGGACATCGTCGCCGTCGCCCGGCCAGGCGCTCACATCCTGATCACCGTCCCCGCTCGCCCCGAACTGTGGAGCGAGCATGACGTAACCATGCGGCATTACCGCCGATATATGCCCGACACGCTGCGGGAACTGTGGCGCGGTCTTCCGGTGACCCCGCGCCTGGTGTCGTACTTCAACTCCCGTCTCTACCCGGTAGTCCGTGCAGCGCGACTGGTCTCTCGGATGCGCAATCAGCCGATCGGTGCGCAGGCCACGGATCTGTCGATGCCACCCGCCGCTGTGAATCGAATGCTCACCAGGATATTTGCCGGTGAAGCCGGACCACTCGTGCGGCATCTCGAGAACGGCCGTACTCCCGTGTATCCACTGGGAGTGAGCCTCATCGCCATCGTGCGTAAGGGCAACGGAGAGGTGACACCACGTTCACGCGCCTCCGAAGGAACGCTTGTAGCCGATCCGCCTACCGAGCGCCCACCTTCGCGAGCGCGAGCCGAATAAGCTCCGGCGCAGGCGCGCCACGTCCACCCGCGTCGAGCGCGGAGCGGACCGCACGCTCGGCATCGGACGTCGAATAGCCGAGGGAGACGAGCGCGCGAATCGCGTCGTCCGTTCCGGCGCCCTCCGGTCGTGCGGACCCGACCCTGGTTGGATGCAGGTCGTCGAGTTTGTCCGCCAGGTCCAGAATCAGCTGCTCCGCCTTCTTCCTGCCAACGCGCGGTACGCTCTGCAGCGTGGCGATGTCGCGTTCCCGGATCGCTTTCACCAGCCGCTCCGCTGACAACGCCGACAGCATGCCGAGCGCGAGCGCCGGTCCAACGCCCTTGGCACTCAACAGCTTCAGGAAGACGCGACGCTCGAACACGCTGGCGAAGCCGTGAAGCAGCCAGGCGTCTTCCCGCACCACGAGGGTGCTGTGCAGCGCGACCGGCTCGCCAATGGCGGGCAGCATCTCATACACGCTGAGCGGCACGAGCAGCTCGTACGCCACCCCGCCGGCCGTGTCGATCTCGACACGATCGAGCTCCTTCGACACAAGCGTCCCGCTCACGTGAACGATCATGCGTGCCGTCCCGCCAACCGTGGAAGATGTGCGCCCATGGCGCAGGTGAGCGCCGCTGCCACCCCGTCAGCAGCGTCGGATGGCTGCGGCGCCTCCTTGAGTCGCAACAGTCGGGACAACATGAACTGCACCTGCTCCTTGGTCGCGCCGCCTCTCCCAACGACTGCCTTCTTGATCTCGGCCGGCGGATACTCATGGATGCGTAACCCGTGCTGCTCGCCCGCGAGCAAAATCACCCCTCGCGCATGGCCGAGGACGACGGTCGTGCGCACGTTGCGCGCGAAGAACACGTCTTCGACGGCCAGCGCATCGGGCTGGTGGCGGACGATCAGCTCGGTGACGCCCTCGAAGATCTCGCGGAGCCGGGAGGGCAGGGGATCACGGGCACGCGTGCGGATCACTCCACATTCGATCAGCGTGTAGGCCGCTCCCGCGGCGGCGCGGACGACGCCATAGCCTGTCGTCGCGGTGCCCGGATCGATCCCCAGGACGATCAGCTCTGTCCCAGGCTCGCCATTTCGGCGACGTCGATGTCGAAGTTGGCCCACACCTTCTGCACATCGTCGAGATCGTCGAGCTCCTCGAGCAGCTTGAGCAGCGACTCGGCGTTTTTCCCGTCCACCTTCACCGTGTTCTTCGGGACCATCGCGATCTCCGCCTCGACGACCTTCATTTTCTTCCCTTCGAGCGCCGCCTTCACTGCATGGATCTGCGTGTGCTCGGTGGTGATGATGAACTGCTCGTCCTCCCTGCGGAAATCCTCGGCGCCGGACTCGAGCGCGATCTCGAGCGCGGCATCCTCATCGAGGGCACCCGATTCGACGGTGATCTGGCCCTTCTTTTCGAACATCCAGGCGACCGAATTCGTCGCCCCAAAGTTTCCGCCACCCCGCGACAGCTTGTGACGCACCTCAGCGACCGTTCGTGTTGCATTGTCGGTGACGGTCTGGATGATCAGGGCGACACCGCCCGGACCGTACCCTTCATACGTCGCCTCGACGTAATCCACCCCTTCGAGCTCACCCGTCCCCTTTTTTACCGCGCGCTCGATGTTCTCCTTCGGCATTGATCTCGCCTTGGCCGCTTCGATGGCGACGCGGAGCCGGGCATTGCCCGCGGGGTCACCACCACCGGTTTTCGCCGCAATGGTGATCTCGCGAATGAGCTTCGTGAACAACGCGCCGCGTTTGGCGTCGGTCGCCGCCTTGTAATGCTTGATCTGCTTCCATTTACTGTGACCGGCCATGCTCCGACCCGCGTTGCTTGTTGGTGCCGCTTCTTCGCTTCCCGAATATACCAGTCCGTGACGGACCGTCCAATTCCCGGAAATGAAAACGGCTCCGATCAGGAGCCGCCTCACCAGTCTCGAACGCATTCACGCAGTACGAAGCACGCAGTACGGCGCCGATCAGGCGACTACCGCCCAAACCTCGCCGTCAGGCTCGCGCGGAAGCCGCTCAGCCCGGGCTTGGTATCGTCCTCCGCCAGCAAACTGCCGATCGCATAGTTGGCGCTGGGATAAAGCTCCAACCCCATTACTTCCAGCCGATTGCGAACGCCGACCATAGCCATCCTGCCGAGCACCCGCTCTTCGCTGTACCACATCCGCGCCTCGACGTTGGGCTCAATACGAAACCCGCCGACGTCGAATCCGGCCGACAGTGCACCACTTGTAATGTTCTCGGTGGGCGCGCGGAACCCGGCGCGGAGGCCTTCACTACGGAACAGGTTCCAGGCAGACACGATGTAGTCTACCCCACGCAGCGTGCGTGAGTACCCCGCCTCGCCGATGTAGCGATCGCCGGTGCTGTAAACAGTGCCACCCCCGACGTTGTCGTCGCCAAACTTCGAGTACGTGAGACCCGCCGCCACGCGACCGCCAGCGAAACCATGATCGGCGCCGACGCGGACACGGTATTCATTGCCTGGCTGGAAGCGTACGGCTTCTTCCGAGCTGCCGGTCACGTTGCCTGCCGTGTCAACAGTCTGGTTCGTGAAACGATACGGCTCATACTCGGCCGAATACCGCATGCTGGCGCCAAACCCGACATTCCACTCGCCCATTGGCCGCGCGATCGCAATGCCGCCGGTGCCACCGAACCCGGTCCCCATGCTCGGAATCGGGAAGGCCAGGAACTCGTTGCCGATGAATCCGGCCGCCAGCACCTGATCCTGAAGGACGGTGGACTGTCCCGTCGGAACATTGAGGCCCGCCGTGAAGATGATGAAGTCCTCACCGAGGGAGAAGTTGGCCCGAACCTGGGTGTCCGTCATCCCCGAAATCTCTTCGGACTTCTGGCCATTTTCGAAATCCACGGTCGCCATCGCGTAGCCGCCGGAGACATCGAAGTTCAGGCGCGAGTTCAATGGCACGCTCACCGCGAACGGCACTGCAAGCTCTGAAATCGTGACGCCGATTGGCGCCTCGACCTTGTAACGAGCAAAGAGCGGCCCGGTGCGAATGGCGGAATCGAAGAACGATTGCGCGTCGGCTGCGGAGGCCATCAGGGCCAGCGCAAGCGTGATGCAAGATGTTGTACGCATGGTTATGGCTGCCTGACCTGAATGGCAATCACGCCTGTCTGGGCCGCTGGATTGCTCGTGCCGGTGCTGTTCGCGGTCGTCTGGATTGACGGTGCCGAGACGGGGCGCGAGGTCTGCGCGCCGTTCAGGGCGTTGTTGCCCGATGAAGGATTGAGGTAGTCCGCGGTCTGCGCTGCGGTGCGCCCCACCGACTGGTCATCACCCGTCCCCGATGATGACCCCTGCAGGGCCGCCTGCACCACGCTCTCCTCCGCGCCGCCAGCGATCTGCGCTTCGACCTGGGCGGTCGTTGTTCCGCGCCCCTGGCTGATCTGCTCCACCTGCTGCTGCCTCTGCACCGCCCCCCGGAACGAGGGATCGGCTCGCACGGCATCCTGATAGTACCGGCGCGCATTCTCAAAATTGCCGGCATCCTGCGCCATCAGGCCCGAGCTGTACGACAGAAACGCCGCCATCGACCTCGTGGGCCGCTGTTCAATGGCCTTCCGCTCAGCCGCCGAAAGCGTAACGCCCATCGCGTCGAACAGGCTGAATGCGATCTTCTTCTCGAGGGAGAACAATTCGTCGAGCTTGTCATCGCCGGTCGCTGAACCAGTGGCCCGAGAGGTGGACGCGTCCACGACGGCCGCGTCGATCCGAAGCGATTTCGAGGGCAGCTCAGTAATAGACCCCTGCACGATACGGCCAGCGCGTATCAGCTTGCCAGCGCGCACCGCGGTCGCGGCTTCCGCCGAGCCCGACTGCGCCAGCTTCAGTTCGTCGTAGAGCGCCTGCATGCGGTCGCGCTCGACGATAGTCAGCGACTTCGATTGACTGAGGTCGCTCACCAGCAGATCGGCGATCCCGCGCTCCAGCGGCTTGAGCGTGCTGTCGGTGCCCGAGAATCGCAGCGGCAATACCGCGATCGTCCGTGCATCGCCAGGCTGTGACGACAGTTGCGCCTCGTTCGCCAGCGCAAGCTTCGCCGATTGCTCGAGCTCCTGTCGCGAAATAGACGCGAGCCGCGCCTGAAGCTGCGCGCGGACACGCTGCGTGCGTCCGAACGTCAGGTACGAGGAATAGGCGTCGCGTGCCGCACGGAGGTCACCCGCCTGCTCGGCGGCGAGCCCCGCGTAGAGCGCGGTGGTCCCGTCTTTCGGATTGAGCTGGCGCGCCTGCTCCAGCACGGAGCGCGCGACGTAGAGGCGGCCGGCCTTGTAGTACGCGATTCCCAGCGCACGCAGAACGTTGGCCGACTGCGGCTTCTGCTTCCGCTGTTCCTCCAGCTTCGCGATAGCGCCCGGCTCCATCTGAGCCTGACTTTCGCGCGCGACCAGCAGCGTCGAGCCCACCAACACTGCCATGACAGTAATTTTTCTCATGTCCACCCGCCTCCTAGCGGTCCGGATCGAGCATATCCTCGAATCGCATCCACTGCTTGTAGAAATACAGATCGACGTAACCCGTCACGCCGTTTCGATTCTTGTTGACCAGCAACTCGGTAGCGCCCTCGACTCCATTGCCCGACTGGTACATCTCTTCGCGGAAGAGGCTGAGCACCACATCCGCCTGCTGCTTCAACGCGCCGAGCGCGCCGAAATCGTCCAGCTGCGGACGCAGGTCGCGCCGGTCCCGCTGATGCAACGGCAGATGCGCCGTCACCAGCAGACCCACGTTCAGGTCGATCGCCAGCGTCTTCAGCTGACGCGCCGTAGCGGCCAGCTCCTCGTCCTGCGTTCGCGGTCCCCAGGCCAATGCCTGCAGTGAGTCCACGACCGCCAGCTCCATCGACGAAGAGCGCCGGAGCTCGTCCCGCACCACATCGGCACCGCCCGCAGGCAGGCGATCCATCAGCGGCGCGTTGTCGCGCAGTCGAATGGCTGCCGCTCCAACGCTGGCACGCGTCGCTTCATCCATCGACCCGCGCCGAATGTCATCAATGCGAGCTCGGCCTTCGATGGCAAGCGCCCGCTCCATCACCCGGTCCACCGACATTTCTCCCGACAGGAACGCCGTCGCGCGGCCTTCCTGTGCTGCTCGCAGGGCAATCGCCAACGCCAACGCCGACTTGCCGCTCCCCACGTCGCCGCCAAGGACCACCAGGTCGCCCCGCCGTATCCCGCCGCCCAGCATCTTGTCGAGGCTGGGAAATCCGGTGGGAACGCTATCGGCCGAGCGGTCGCCATCGGCGACCGCGTCAACGCGACGCATGAGCAGCGAAAGAGGCGAAATCTCGGTACGGCGCGACATGAGGCCACAAAATGGGATGCTCACCCACCCCCGGCAAGCAAAACTTTCAATAGTTGCCAGCTGGCCCGCTCGCCGGGGTGAACGGCGCGCTCAGGTTGATTCCAGCATCTCGGTCAACTGTACGAGCTCGTAACGTGCAGCGACATCGAGAGTTGTCGCAGTGACCTCGGTCACTTTTCGCAGAGCTGCGGCGGCTGCGGTGCGGTTCTCCGAGACGCTCGCCTCGACCACTTTGCCCAGCGCTACGCGCGCGGCAGCCGGCAAGTTGAGCGACGCGAGCCAGCTCCGTGCGGCGGCAGCTCGGGTGGTGCGAACGTGAGTCGACAAGTTGCGGGTGAGCAGCGCCGAAGCCAGCCGGCTGGCGACGAAGCAGCCCAGCGCGACTTCTCGCGCGCCACCGAGCGGCGAGCGCCCCGCAAGGCTCGCGAGGGCGGCGAACGGAAATGTCGCCACAGACAACGAGTAGGGAGGCTGAGGGCTGCGCATTCAACAAGATGTCCCCACCTCACCTCGCGCGGAAGCATCCGCACCCGGTGCTACGAGCAAAGCAGGTGTCTGGACCGTACATTGCCCGCATGGTTCAACCCGCCAAGACCGTATTGTGGGTCGATGATGAGGCCGAGCTCCTGGAGTCCCACAAGCTCTTCCTCACGCAGCGCGGATTCACCGTCGAGCTTGCGACCAACGCCGACGATGCGCTCGAGATGATCCGTCGCCGGCCCTACGACGTCATGCTGCTCGATGAGCAGATGCCGGGCAAGCGCGGCATGGAGACGTATCGCGAAGTGCGCGAGATCGCGCCCGACATGCCGGTGGTGATGGTCACCAAGAGCGAAGAAGACGCGACCTTCACCGAAGCGATCGGCGCCGACATTCGCGACTACATCGTGAAGCCGGTGAACCCGAGGCAGGTCCTCTCCGCGATCACGCGTATTCTCGAGGGGCCGCGTATCCGGCGTCAGGCCATCGCCCGCAGTTTCGTCGAGCGCTTCCGCGCCATCGAGCTGGAGCGCCAGATCCCGGTGAGCTGGCGCGACTGGATCGATCGCT
>JBKJRV010000380.1:0-4812 GCA_046593115.1 Gemmatimonadaceae bacterium | reverse complement strand
GTCCTGGCGCCGGCGGATTATCAGCAGGCGCGCGCGGCCCTCCTGGCCACCTGGAACGTGTCGGGTCCGGTGTACTATCGCCTCGGCAAAGACGATCAGCATGCGCTTGCCGGTCTGGAAGGCCGGTTTGCGCCGGGAATGGTCGATACCGTTCGCGATGGCCGTGATGTGGTGATCTTCGCCATGGGCAGCATCGCATTCGAAGCCGTTGCTGCCGCCGATGCGCTGGCCGCCGACGGCATCAGCAGCCGAGTGTGCGTTGTCTCCACGCTGAATCCAGCGCCTGTCGCCTCCCTGCTGGAAGCCAGCGAAGGCTTCCCGGTGGTCGCGACCGTGGAAGCGCACTTCGCCGCCGGGGGACTTACCGGCCTCGTCGCGGAGACGCTCGCACAGCACGGCCGCTCGTACAAGCTGGTACCCTGCGCGGTCACGCACCGCTCGAACGGCCTGGTGGGTCCCGAATCCTTCATGCATGCCCACCATGGAATCGACCGGCAGAGCATTCGCCGGGTGGTAGCCGAAGCAATAAACAAAGCCCGAGTTCATGTCTAGCGGATTGGTTTCCGTCATCGTTCCGGTCTACAATCAGGCAGATCACATTCGGGGCGTCGTATCGGACTATCTGGAATCTCTCCGACGTCTGCCCGGTTCCTTCGAGCTGCTCCTGATCACTAATGGCTGCCGCGACAACTCCATCGAAGTGTGTGACGCACTCGCATCGGAGTTCGAGAACGTCAGGGCGATTCACCACGACGCGGCCGGCTGGGGCAACGCGGTCATTCGCGGCATTCAGGAGTCTCGGGGCGACCTGATCTGCTATACCAACTCGGCCAGAACCACCGCTGGCGACCTGCTGCTTCCTCTCGTTTATGCGACGGTGTATCCCCACGTCGTGGTCAAGGCAAACAGGAAGATTCGAAGCGGCGTTCTCCGGCGGCTCGGCTCACTGATCTACAATCTGGAATGCCGCGCCTTGTTCGACCTGTCGGTCTGGGACGTCAATGGCACACCCAAGGTTTTTCCCCGCAGCTTTTCGAAGCTGCTGCAGCTCAAGCGGCGCGACGACTTGATCGACGCCGAATTCAACGTGATCTGTCGCCGCGAGGCGTACCCGATTATCGAGATCCCGGTTTTTTCGTCCGAGCGGCACGGCGGCAAGTCAACCACCAGCCTGCGATCCGCTGTCGGGATGTACGTTGGCGCCTACCGGTTGTGGCGCGAGCTTAACAATGAGCGTCGGCCGCGCGCGGTATGACGCGGGCCAGGGATGTCGCCACCCAATCGCTGTGGGGCGGGCACTCGACGGAGTGGCGGGAGCCCGCAGAGATCGTCAGTCACTTCCGCGGCCCCAGCCCGGTAGACTCGCGGATGCTCCAGTCGGTGGTCCGTGGCCGCTGGTGGGAGCTCCTTTCCGAATTGGGCATCTGCCTGTTTGTGACCCGCGAATACGAACATCTCGTTCTGGCACTTCATGCCGCGACGAACGGCAGTCCGTCCGTGTCGTACCTGCCGATGCCGCATCCGTCCGGACTGGCGTTCGACCGACGGAAGCGAATTATGCATCTGGCCAGCACGCGCAATCCGAACGAGATCTACGAGTTCCGTCCGCTCGCCGGTGTGCACCAGCGGCTGGACATCAAGCCGCCCGCGAACCCCGGGCGTCCAATGATGCCCGTAGCGTCCCGGTTCCTTCCCGGTTCGTGTTACGTGCATGACCTGGCGGTTGTGAACGGGGCGCTGCATCTCAACGCGGTCGGCCACAACGCGATCATGCGGTTGCGCAGCGACGGGTCCTACCGTCGCGTCTGGTGGCCGAAGTCGATCGAGACCGGGGGTGGACCGATGTTCGACCGCAACCACCTTCAGCTCAATTCAATTGCGGCAGGGCGCCGGCTTCGCGAGTCCTACTTTTCCGCCAGCACCCCCCTCATGGGCCGCCGACGGCCAGGACATCTCAACTTCCCCGTGGATCGCCGAGGCGTGATCTTCTCCGGGAAGACGCGAGAGCCGGTCATTTCCGGGCTCACGCGGCCACACTCCGCGAGACTTCATCGCGGCCAGCTCTGGGTAGACAACAGCGGCTACGGCGAGCTTCTGCGCTGCAACGTGAGTCTCGGCACGACGGAGGTCGCCGCGCGCCTGCCGGGATGGACGCGCGGCCTTGCGATGCACGGCCAGATTGCGTTTGTCGGCACATCCCGCGTAATTCCACGATTCCGCCGATACGCGCCGGGCCTCGACGTTGAGCGTAGCGTCTGCGGAATCCACGCCGTCGACCTGTCCACCGGATCGGTATTGGGCAGCATAACATGGCCGTGGGGAAACCAGATATTCGCAATCGACTGGGCGCCGACGACGATGACGACCGGATTTCCGTTCCGCTTCGATGGAGGGAAGCGCCGGGATACCGCTTCCCTGTTTTACGCGTATCGCGTGGCCCAATAGGACCGAGCCACCAGACGCACCGTTCACCTGCAGTTCCCGATCACTCACTTACTCTCTGATTACTCATGGCCAGTGAATTTCGCTTCCTCATGCTCGGAGCGATGTACGAAAACGGCGGCAACACCACTCATCGATTCCTCGATGGCCATCCCGAGCTGTTCGTCTACCCATTCGAGTCGCAGGTCGGAACGTGTCATGTACATGACCTCTTCGCCTCGACGTTTCCGGTGAAATACCGCTGGCCGGAGTTTCGGCTGGATGCGACGCCGCTCGAGGATTATCGCGCCATCATCGATGAGGAAGGAAAGGTCCGGGCGCGGACGCCCAATGTCAGCAAGTTCCGGCATGTGTCGTTCAAGATGGACGACGAGGAGCGCGCGAAGATCTACCAGCAGTACGTGGCCAGGACGGGACGTTCCCGTGCGAACAATGTCGCCGCGTTCTTCCAGGCCACGTTCGATGCATGGAAGGATTACAACCGCAGCGGCAACGAGAAGATGCACGTGGGGTACAGCCCGATCATTACCGTAGACGCCGCGAAGATTCTCGGCGATATGCCCAATGCGCATTTCCTCCATGTCGTTCGCAACCCGTGGTCCGCCTATGCGGACACCAAGAAGCGCCCGGTCCCGCTCGCCCTCGATGGCTACATGCTCGGCTGGACGCTCAACCAGCACTTCGCCCTCCTGGTCAAGGAGCGTTTCCCGGATCGCATGCACATCGTTCGCACCGAGGATGTCATGAGAGACCCGCAGAAGACGCTCGGCGCCTTGTGCGAAAAGATGGGGCTCAGCAACTCACCGACGCTCGGCAAGGTGACGTGGAACGGTACCGAGCTCGAAGAAGTGTATCCGTGGGGAACCATTCGGAAGGCCAGTACCGAGGCCAATCGGGCGACGGCCGCTGAGCTGTCCGAGGGTGAGCAGGCCAGCATTCGCGAACAGACGTGGCAGTATCTCGAAACGTTCGACTATAAAAACTTTCTGAAACGCTAATGCGCGCGGTGGTCACCGGTGGAACCGGGTTTGTTGGCGCCAGCCTGGTCCGCCGGCTGCTCACCGATGGGCATGACGTGCATCTGCTGGTTCGTCCGCAACACCGCACGTGGCGACTGCATGGCATCGCGTCGGACGTACACCTGCACGTCGTGGAACTCGATGATGAGGCCGCGACGGTCGCAGTTGCCCGGGCGATTCGGCCCGAGTGGGTGTTTCATCTCGCTGTGTACGGGGCCTACTCGTCGCAAACCGATTGGCGCGAGATGCTCCGCACGAACACGATCGGCACTGCGAATCTCGTTACCGCATTTCTTGACGCAGGTGCATCGACGATCGTGAACACCGGTTCGTCATCGGAATACGGATTCAAGGGTCATGCACCGGACGAGGAAGAGTGGCTGGATCCCAACAGCTATTACGCGGTGACCAAAGCGTCGGCGACCCTCTTCTGTCGGCACACCGCGAAAGTGCGTTCCGTCCCGGTCCCCACGCTTCGACTGTATTCGGCATATGGGCCGTACGAAGAGCCGACGCGGCTCATCCCGAAGCTGCTCGTCCATGCCATGGGCGGTGGGCTGCCCCCGCTAGTGGACCCCACTATCGCGCGCGACTACGTCTACATCGATGATGTCGTGGACGCATACCTCGCGGCGGTCAGGCGCGCACATTCCGATCCTGGGGCGGTTTACAACATCGGGACTGGAGTTCAGACCACTCTGGCAGAGCTGGTCGACACTGTCCGTGAATTGCTTGCCGTGGAGGTCGCGCCTCAATGGGGATCCATGGCCACGCGTTCCTGGGATACGCCGGTGTGGGTCGCGAAGCCCGAGCGAGCCGCGAGTGAGCTCGGCTGGCGGTCTCAAACGACTCTCAGGAGCGGACTGCGCTCAACCATTCAGTGGCTGCAGTCGTGTCCTGCGTCGGTCGCCGAGTTATATAGGGGACTGCGCGCCTCGAGCTAGCTGGTTTCCTCGCTTTGCCGGACCGTCGCGGGGCGAACCGCACCCGCCTTCTGCGGCTCCAGGTACGCGACATCCTGCTCAAGAGCGCCGCGAGTGCTCGTCATGCCCGCGTATCTCAGTACTGCCGCGATAGCCACGATAACGACGGCGTTCACCACGAGCGTGCTTGGCGCCATCCAGGGGCCATATGCGGAGTAGAAGTTCTGCATCGGGAACGTCCACTCCTGATTCGGCGTCCATTCCGTGCCCGTCAAGCCGATTCGGAACCAAACGCGCGAGAGCGCGAGGGCCAGCGCAGCCAGCAACCAGTAGCTGGCACGTGGCCATCGCACGTTCCGGAGCGTGACGCAGAACAACGCAACGAACCAGGGATATGCGAACAGCAGGTGGCGCGGCTCGCTGGTCAG
>JBKJRV010000291.1:0-7603 GCA_046593115.1 Gemmatimonadaceae bacterium | reverse complement strand
CCGCCGAGCTGGCGTCAATGTACGAAAGCATGTTGCGGGACGTGAGCTCATTGACGGAGTTTCGCGCCGCCGATCTGAGTATCGATGCCGATGCGCTGGTGCCGGCCGAGGAGCGCGCGAGGCTCATGGCGTTGCCCGATCGCGTCATGATTCGCGAGCGGGAGGTCGAGGTGCGGTATGAGCTCGATGAGGACGGACAGTCCGTTGCGAGACTGCGGCTGCCTGAAAAGTTGGCGCGAACAATTACGAATGAAGACCTGCCCCAGCTTGACCGGCCCATGCAGTTCGCGGTGAACCGTGCGCAGCGGAAGAGTATTCGTGCCTCCACCCTCGAACAGCTGCGCGAAGAGCTTGCTCGGCCCTGGTCCGCCGATGACATGCTGCCTGAATCGCACGGACGTGAGGAGGCGGTGATCGCGCAGCATGACGCTCGGGGTGGAGAGCGCCAGCGCGCGCCAGGCGGCCATCGTGGCGGCGGTGCGCGTCCAGCATCTCGCCATGGTCGCGATGACGGGGGGCGGAAGGGTGGCGGGGGTCGAGGACGCAAGCGGCGAGGAAGGTGAAGGCGGATTGACGGGCGCTGACCGCAGCTTCACTCCGTCGAAGCTTCGCGAGGGGGGGTGAGGCCAAGCCAGCTGACGTCATCCGGACCACTCCCAAGCTCAGCCTGCCGAAGAAGTCCAAAGACAAGAAAAAGAATGAGCCTTCGAAGCCGAAGCCACCGGAAAAGAAGAGGCAACCCGGGGAGATTTAGGTAACTATCGGCTGGCGCAGGCTCTCGATTTGGTCTTGCATGCTGTCGCGACCGCAACCTACCTTAAGCAGCACTTCCCACCCGAAGCAGCACTTCCCACCCGCCGCGTTGCGCGATCGCAGTGTACCGCCGACGTCTCGGCCCCTTTCCCTTGGAGTAATTGATGCAGACCGTCCACCACCGGAGCCGCCTCCGGCTCGGCGCGATATTATCTGTTGCTGTCATTGTCACTGCAGCGTGCGGCGATGCGACAGGATCTGCTAGCCGCCCCACTCTGGTGGCTCGCGATGCGAGCGTCGCCACACACGAGGTGGCTACTGCCGTAGTTCGTGGCACGACGCTCAACGCTGCCAGTTATAGCGGCGTGCTTGGTGCCACCCCGATCACGGCTGAGCGCGTCAACGATAGTACCGTCGCGCTGCTCGTGCCCTCGGTGCCAGCTGGGCCGCACCTGCTCAAGCTCAACATCGGCAATGTTGCGGTCGAAGCAATGCTGCAGGTAACGGTCACCGCCGACGTGGTGAACCCCGACGCCTATATCGCCGTGGTCAACTCGGCGATCGCCGCAGAGATGACGGCACTGGATTCTTCCCTCGCCTTGGCGGCATCGCGTCCGATTTCGATCGATCTGGCTGCGTTCGCGCAGGACCGCGCGGTAGCGCAAGCCTCGCTCGATTCGGCGCGCGTCGCGTATGCGGCGCTGACGGTTGCCGACCGGCAGGAGGTGGCGAATATCCTGCGCGCGACGTATGGAATCGAGGTCGGCGCCGCCACGGCGAGACTGAGTCGCCGGTTCGCTTTTGGCAGCGGCCCATCGTACTGCCGCGACCGCGACCTGCCGCTCACCGATGCCGAAGCCCAGGAATGTTCAGACGCGGCGGCAGCGGATCTGCGGACGTACGAGGAGGATGCCGTTTACTGCCAGGCGGCCGCGTTCAACGCATCGCTGAGGTCTCGACGCGAGGTGATTCGCACTTTTCTTCGCCACCTGGTCAACGGCTGCCACTATTCCCGCCTTGCGCACTGGAGCCTTTCGACCTGGGCCGTCATTCAGTGGCCGACGATGCCCAACATCGATCTCTTCGGACAGTTCGATCCGGATGCGTCTGCCGACGTCAGCGACAGCCCGACCGCGCCAAACCTCGCGGTAGCCGCGACACCGCTCGTGTTCCAAGGAATTGACTTTTTCAGCTTTCCAGTCCGGATGCAGTTCCGCCCAATGATTGCCGCCGACGTGGGCAAGGTGGTTGCCGCAACCCGGTTGGCAGGTCTGCTCTCTGACGCCGCTGACAGCTGGCATGAGCTGAACTCGTCGCTGGCGCGGCGTTTGGGGAAGGCACCGCCGACGCTTGCACAGGTGACATCAGCGCCGTTGCGAGTCATGGCACACACTCCGGATCGTGTCCGGTTGGGCGCCGTCCAGCCCCAGGCGATCCGGTGGTTCTGGCAGCGGACCGCGACTGGACTGAATCTCAAGTTCGACGCCGACGACCGGTCCAGGCCTATCCCGTTCACGTTCGATGTCATCTACGATGCCGGCTCCTACGGTGCGGACACGATCCGGATTCCAGCGGTGCTCGCCATTGATTCCACCCGGATCTACCAATCCGCGATCCTCGGTCGCTGGGCAATGGAACACCTCGTAGCCGGAGGTACGCGCCCTGTGGATTTCCGGAGCGAAATCTTCAGGTGGGGGCCGCGCGTCGATATCATGACCGCCGCCATTATTAACCCGCTGCAATCGAACGGGGAATGCCTGGCCAGCTCGTACAAGGTCGGCACCACGTGCGAGTATTACTTTTCCTGGAAGGTCTACTTCAGCAGCGGTCGATATTATATGGAAGTCGGTCATCTGCTCAGCGGCACGGTGACCACGACTCCACTAGCGCTCCCCCTCACCACGTTTACGGTTTTCCAGGACGGTCGGGCAACCCTTCGATTCACGAAGTAGCAACTGGATCTGCACCGTGCTCCAGTATCAGCCGTCGCGGGAATATCCCGCGGCGGCTTCTTACTTGCACCCGTCGCTACCCGTGCTCAGAACTGTCCGCGACCGGTATCTCCCACTCGATCGCGATGCGTTTGTTGCTGTCGAGCCGCTGACGGGGTCTGATTCGCCGCCAGGGAGCTTGAACATCGGCGCCTCGATACATAGCAATCGGATTCCACGGCTAAGGCGGACCCGGAATATCGGTTTGGTACATCTCGCGCTTGAACTCGCGGAACCCACGCGCGAGATAGTTCGGGAGTGCGTGAGGCGAATCGAGTGAGCACGTGTGCAGCCACACGCGCGTGCCCACGCGCCACGCCTCATCCACTGCACGCGTCAGCAGTGGCTTGCCCAGACCCATGCCGATGAACTCCGGGCGAATCCCGAAGTAGACGATCTCCACAGCGTCGTCGTCGTGCCTCTTCATCTCGAAGTACCCGGCGGCTTCGGAATGGAAGAAAAGAATCCAGACGCCGACCGAGCGATCGAGCAGGTAGTCCCTGAGCTCGACGTCGGACCACGCCAGCCGGTCCCTCCAGTGGTGTGGTGCGCCCACTCTGTCGTAGAGCTTTCGATATAGCTCGAGCGGACAAGGGTCAGCGCGCTCAATGCGAAAGCGCGGATCGAGCTCGCGCAGACCATTGAGGTCCGAAGGGTCCAGCATTTCGAGGTAAATCCGCGTAACGTCCACGGCAGTCATTCTGGAAGTATGCGTTGGAGGTCGCCGTGATAACAGGGAGACTGGCGAGTCCACTTTACGTCGTGGCTGAGAGGAAGACAGGCCGCGCCTCCTGAGCTTGCTTTATAACTCGTTGTTACATAACGTATTAGAATGTCATTTCAATTAGGACCGGCCGGTCGTTGACTCTTGGACTCTATAGTCCTATATTCCGTTCCATGTCAGCCCGCCGAGTGCAGATTCTTGATGCCGCATCGCGACTCATCAGTGAGCGCGGATATTCCCAGACGTCGGTGGATGATGTCATCAAGGCGTCCGGGCTCTGCGGCAAGAGTCACTTCTATCACTACTACAAATCGAAGGAATCGCTCGGCTACGCCATTCTCGACAAGGAGCTGGAGCGGCTGACCGAACGTGGTCTCGCCATTCTGCGTGAGGAGCAGATTGATCCGCTGGAGCGGCTGGGACTGTTCATCGACACGCTCGTGGTTTCGCAGGCCGAGCGTGGTTGCAAAGGTGGGAGTTGCCTTGGGATGCTGGCGTCGGAGCTCGCGGATTCGCACGAGGGGTTTCGCAAGCGGATCGACGAGGTCTTTCTCGGATGGGAGACTCAGGTCGAGTCATTGATCGAAGAGGCTCGGCCTTCGTTGCGCGACGACGTCGACACGCAGCGGCTCGCGCGATTCATCATTGCCACGCTGGAAGGCGCGGTGCTGATGTCGCGAGTGAAAAGAAATGTCGTAGTGCTGCAGGGTATTGCCGCGGATCTCAAGCGGTTCATCGAGATGCACGTGGAGACATCACGGGTGCGCCGGTAGCGACGTGCCGTCACGGGTGGAGGGAGACATGGGACACATCGGGGGAATTATGCCGGGGGCGGACGACGCCCGTCCGGCAGTGACGACGACGAAGGACACGAACGGACAGACTGCCGGGGATCGCAGTGCGTTCGAGGCAGAGGTACTGACGCACCTGGACGCGATGTACAGCTTCGGACTCAAGCTGTCGCGTGCGACGGAAGACGCGGAGGATCTGGTGTCCGACACGGTGCTTCGCGCCCTGGAACGGTGGGAGCAGTACCGGACCGGCACGAACATGCGGGCCTGGCTGTTCACCATTCTCTACCACGTCTTCGTGAGCCGCAAGCGGCGTATCGAATCGCGCGAAGTCCAGCCGCCGGAGAGCACGACGTCGGCGACGTTCGACACCGTGGGCGAGGCCGATCCTGAAGGCCGGTTCTACGATTCGTTCGTTGACGAGGACGTCACCCGGGCGATCGAGAAGCTTCCGGACGAGTATCGCACCGCCGTGATCCTGAGCGATCTGCATGGGCTACGGTATGCGGAAATCGCCGAGATTCTGGGCGTGCCGGAAGGGACGGTAAAGTCACGCCTGTTCCGCGGCCGCCGGATTCTGCAGAAGCAGTTGGCGAGCTACGCAGTGGAGATGGGGTACATCAAGGCGAGCTGGGCGAACGACCGGGAGCTGGCAAAGGTCGCATAGCGAGGGCGCTAGCTCACCATTCCCTTCTGCCGATGCCGCGCCGCCTTGGCGCGGTTGCCACAGGTCGTCATGTCGCACCAGCGCCGGCGTCCGTTCTTCGTATTGTCGAAGAAAACGCGTGGGCAGCGATGATCGCTGCAACTGCGCACGCGAAGCAGTTCACCGAGGATGAGTGAATCGGCGGCGGATTCCACGATCGGGATCAGCAGCCCGGCAAATGCGTCGCCGATGGGAACGAAGGTGCGCCCGAAGGTGCCATCGTTCCGCATCTCCAGCCGGCGCGTACCGGCGCTCCGTCCAAGCACGCGGTTGATCTCGTTCTGTGCATCGGCGCGCACCTGGGGAACACACGCACCTTTCTCGGCGAGCTCTCGTAGCGACGTGCGAATGCGCCGCGCGTCCACGACTGAAGCGGAGGCACCGGTCGGCTGCTGCTGCGCCCGCCGCCGAATTCCGCTCACGCGCTCGGCGTCGAGCAGCGACGCCGCCTCGAGCCAGGTGACCATCGACTCGAAATCAGTCAACGCGTCCATGCGCACGCCTCGTCGAACGTCTTCCGTATTGATGAAATCGAGCCACGTGCGCTCCGCGATGAAGGCGAAAGCATCGGACCGAACGAGACGCGGAGTGGGAGAGTAACTCTCGACCTGGGACGCGAAGGATTGCAGCATGAGGGACAAGTGTATGGTCGGGATTCGAGGCGGGCAAGAAGAGAAAATACGTGATGCGAGGAATGACGGGCGAGGTGTGAGCCACGTCACGAATGACACCAGCGGCACGCCTGATTTTCCGAGCTCGCCGCGTTCACGGCGGGGTGCTTTCGTCCGCAGTACGCCGCCTGGTGTAAATTGCCCTCATGCCCAAACAGCCCTTCATCCTGTCCGAGTACGTAAGGTGGGGTGACATTGATCTCGCCGGAATTATCTGCTACGGCGCCTATATCCGCTTCTACGAGATGGCGGAAGCGGAAATCTTCCGAGCGGTCGGCCTGCCTTTCGGGACGGTATTCAGCCGGCTCAATATCTGGCTGCCGCGGAAGGTGATGACGACGGAGTTTCACTCACCGGCGCTGCTCGATGAGAAGCTCAAGGTGCTCACCTACTTCAGCAAAATCGGCGTGCACTCGCTGGTCATCAACTTCGATGTCATGGACGCCGAGAAGAAGACGCTGCATGCGTCGGCGTTTCAGGTGCTGGTCTGCGTCGACAAGGATGATTTCGTGAAACGCACTCTGCCGCAGGAGCTCGTGGACGCCATCCAGCCGTATTTCATGTCGAGCGAGGAAGCACGCGCCGCGCTCTAGCGCGATCGCAGTACCTGGCCGAAGCGCCGGTCGCTTCGAAGTCCGTCCCGCAGGGCGATGTGTCCGTTGACGAGCACGGTCCGGATTCCCTCGGGATACTGAAACGGTGCACCGAAATCAGCGCGGTCGCGCACCGTGCCCGCGTCGAAGATCGTCACGTCAGCCGCAAACCCCTCGGCAAGCTTGCCGCGATCCGCAAGACGAATGCGTGACGCGGGGAAGGCGGTCATCTTGTTGATGGCCTGGGCCATCGTCAGCGCCTTCCGCTCCCGAACGTAGAGTCCGAGCACCCGGGGAAACGACCCCGCGCCGCGCGGATGCGGACTGCCGCGACGGGTGGGCCCCTCGATAGCGAATGCCCCGCCGTCGGTGCACAGCATGCCGAGCGGATGCGCGAGGAATCGCTCGAGGTTCGCCTCGCTCATGGCGAATCCAACCATGCCCACCGCTCCGCCGCTGCGAGTGAGCAGCGCAGTCGTCAGCTGGTACGGCTCCACGCCCACCGCCCTGGCGTAATCGTCCATCCGCTTGCCCTCGGCCGTACGATCGCTGGCGTCGCGCACCGATGTCACCATGACGCTGCTCCAGCCGCCGATCAGCTCGATCTTGTTCAGCGTTTCCTGGCGAATGCGGCCTGCTACCGCAGGGTCACTCAGTCTCCTGATAAAGGCAGCCGTGCCGCCGTCGCGGCTCCAGGTCGGAAACAGCGACGTGAGTCCGGTACTGTATGCGACGTAGGGGTAGCGGTCGTAGGCCACATCCATGCCTTCGCGCTTCAGCCCCTCGAGCCGCGCGAGTACCGTATCGATCTTTCCGAAGTTGCGCGGGCCTTCCGTTTTGAGATGCGAGATCTGCAGCGGACAACCGGCGCCCTTTGCGATAGCGACTGCTTCTTCAATCGCTTCGAGCAGCGTGTCCGCCTCGTTGCGCATGTGGGTCGCGTACGGAAGGCCGCGTCGTGCAAGCGGCCGGCACAGCTCGATCTCTTCCGCAATGGAGGCAAACGCATTCGGTGTGTACTCCAGTCCGGAGGACGCGCCACACGCGCCCTGGGAGAGCGCGCCTTCCACCAGCGACTGCATCTCGGCAATCTCATCGACCGTCGCAGGGCGATTCACTTCGCCAATGACCACACCGCGCACCGTGCCCAATCCCACCATCGACGCCACGTTCATCGAGGGGGGCAGCCGCTCTACCGCGGTGAAGAATTCGCCGAGGGATTCGAAATCGCGATCGATGTCGAATGAGCGGCGGATCTTGGCGCCCTTGTCGGCGATCGGGCGTCGCGGAGCCCAGGAGCTGCCGTCCTGCCCGGCGACGATGGTCGTGATGCCCTGCCGGATGACCGATTCCGAACGCGGATCCTCGAACATG
>JBKJRV010000157.1:0-3073 GCA_046593115.1 Gemmatimonadaceae bacterium | reverse complement strand
AGAACGTTCGCGCGTGGTGTCTTTCCGAAATCCGACCAGACCACCCGCGGCCGGTCGCTCGATGCCGCCTCGGTGCGGTACAGCGACCACCATCGGTGGCTCCCCTGAGCATCCGATCGAGCGGCCAATTCGCTCCGCCACCCTGCGAGCCACCGACCGGCGTGCCTGGGCAGGCGAGCAAGTGGGCGTCCCAGAGCGTCGTGCGTCCAGAGAACGAATTCTCTGGACTCGGAACCCTGCCAGGCGCGCAGGCTTCCCCCGCGCAGCGCGGGCCGAAGGAGCTCCACTTCCACTTCGCCAGTCCGTCCGGCACTCGTCACGCATGCCCGGTCTCCGGACACTTCGGTCACTGTCAGGACGAAGGCATCGTTGAGACCACACTTCACGCCGAGCGTCGGACGCCCGAGCGACGTCTCGCACAGAGGAACGCCCGCCTCCGTAATCGCCCGAAACGCGCGCCGGGCTTCGGGCGGAAGCATCAACCACGGAGCGGCGAGATCGGCTCGCACGCCAAGGTCTTCGTTGCGTGTGCACCACGACCGACTGTCTGAGCGCGCGTGTTCGGCCAGCGTAATCGAGGACGACGCGGGCACCGGCTCACCCGACCGGCGTGCGACCAGCAGCGATGGATACACCGCGGCGTCGAAATCCGCCGTCGAATCCGACCACACTTCAACCCGTATGATGTGCGACTGCTTTCGCACCAGTTGGCGGATGCCGCCGCCTGCGAGCGTGCGCCACAGCTTCGACGGCAACAGCATGGCGAAGCCTCCGCCCTCTCGAAGCAGGGACAGCGACCGCTCGGTGAACAGCGCCGCGAGGTCCACCTGAGAGGCGAACCCGCTCCCGGCTCTGGCAGCGGTTGCGCCAACCCGCCATGCCGCGTTCCGGAAGGCCGAGTAGTCTCGGCGCAGCAGCTCACGCGTCCGTGCCGGAATGCGGTGAAGTCGCACCCACGGAGGATTGCCAATCAGAATACTGAATCCACCGGCGGCGGCGACATCGGGGAAGTGCGCGGTGAAGGAGAAGGGGAGCGCGCTGCCGTCATCGAGACGGCGGCGCGCCCTGCGCAGCTCCCGCGACCGCACTCTTAGCTCGGCGAGCGCCGTAGCTGTGCCGGGATCAGGGCGGCGGCGCTCACCGAAGAGATCGGTACCGCGTTGCGACACAAGAATCTCCCGCCGTTTTGCGCGCACGCTCGCGATGGCCGTCTCGAGCGCAAGTCGGGCAAACTGGCGCTCACGATGATCGAGTGCGCGCGACAGGATGCGTTTGCGATTACCGGATGACCGTGCGTAGCGCTGCCGAAGCTGACACAGCGACTTCCCATCGCCGTCGCTCGACGTCGCCGACGTGAAGTCGCCGCCGAGGAGCGTATCTCCGACTCTGATGTGATGGTCGAGATTCGGCAGTGGCGACACGCGCAACGGATCGGTTTCCTCTCCCTCGATGACGACGGCAAGCCAGAGCCGAAGCTCGCACAGCCAGACCGCCGTGCGATTGAGATCCACGCCGAATATGGAAGTCGCCAACACATCTCGACGTACCGTTGCCAGCGGCCTGTCATCGCCGGCAATGCGTCGCAGCGTAGCCAATTGGGCGAGCATGTGCACCAGGAATGCACCCGAGCCACAGGCTGGATCGAGAACCGTGAGCGAGTCGAGCCGTGATGCCATCGCCGCTCGGCTCGGCCCAGGGATGTCCACGCCGTCCAGTGCGGCATGTATGTGCCGCTCCGGTAAATCCCTTGCCGCGAACGTGGCGACAAGCGCCGAGCGAGTGACCCGCTCCACGAGAGATTGCGGTGTGTAGAAGGCGCCGCTGTCCTTCCGGTCCGGCGCGGCCATCAGCGACTCAAAGGACTTGCCGAGCATCTCCGGATCGATAGCCGCTTCGGACCACGAGACGCTGTCTTCACGCGCCGTGAAGCGATACCGGCCGAGCAGTTCCGAGAACAGCCGTCCGAGTTGTTCGTCGCCGAAACGCAGGGCACGAAGCCGCCGCTCCAGCGGTGTCGGCGTGAATAGTCCGCCATTGAGGAAAGGGATGCGCCCGAACGCTCGCGCCACCGCGGAGCGGGCTGTCACCCGGGTGTTGAGCGTCCCGAAAAACAGCGGGCGCAATACGCGCTGCTCGTAGCCTCCACCGGCATCGCAGATCCGTTCGAAGCTGCGGCCCAGAAAGCCGCGATCGCCATCGAGCCAGCCCTTCGCTTCGAGGAATGACAGGAACAGCAACCGGGAGACGTACAGCAGCGCGACTTCCCGTCGCTCCTCGGTGTCGCCAGGACCGGTAGCGTGCGATCCGAGGTCGGCGACAAGATCGTGAAGTGTGAGATAGAACCGGCGCGTGAGGGAATCGCGGCCGAGGACTTCGAGCCACCGCATGTGGGTGACGAGATCAGTCGGCGAGGCGGCTGCGACGAGTGCACAGACGGTTTCCGCGTCGCTGTCGAGAATTCGGTTCCGGTCGGCGACGAGCGCAGCGACGCGCACCGATCGTTGAGACGGCGACCACGCCGCGATGGCGATCCCGCTTCCGTCGCGCTCGACCAGCAGAAGCAGCCAGAGCATGTGCGGCGCGCGTGCGGTGAGCCGGTTCGCAGTCCGCGTTACCGTATCGCGAAGATTATCACTGCCTCGACAGTCGGCGATCAGCGCGCGCAGTTCCCCTGGTCCGCGGACGACGTGGACGTTTTCGAGGCAGGAGGGAATGCCGAGCGCGTCTCTGGTCGTCTGATCCAGTGGCAGCGCTGCTGACGCGAAGCCGAGATTTCGCGTGATCGCGGCAAGCTGGATGACTGTCGAAGCGCTGGTAAGGGCGGTGGCGGCGGCCTTGATCGTTCGCACGGCGACACCGTACCGCACGGTGGCCGGGCGACTGTCATCACAGTCACGCGGCTGTCGCCAGAGTCACGCTCCGTTACTTGGTCAGTGCTGCGACGTAGTCCCGACCCTTCCACTGCACGTTCCGCCCACGGAGCAGCGCGCGCAGCATGATGTAGAACAGGACGCCGGCACCGAGAGGGTAAAGCAGGGCATACCGCACGGGAACACGAATCGCGATGTTCAGC
>JBKJRV010000047.1:0-3912 GCA_046593115.1 Gemmatimonadaceae bacterium | reverse complement strand
GATTGCTGCGTCCCCAGACGGAGATCAGATGGAATCACGTCCACGGTCGACGGGGTGATCCGACGCGACATGGAGTCCATCGAATCTTGGCGCCGGTCGATACCCGAGCGCACTCGGTTGTCGGCGGGCCGAAGCGCGAGTGCGGAGCACAGGACCGTCATGAGACCGCCAAAGACCGCGGTGCGCACACTCCCCGCGCCAACGTACAGCACGACCGCACAAACCAATCCGGACGACAGGATGATCAAGCCGGTACGGGCGCTGAGATTCCCTCTCACGCCCCGCCCCTCACTCATGCGTAATGCGCGAGGCCGCCACCGCAGCGCCGAAGCCGTTGTCGATGTTGACCACGGTCACGCCCGATGCACAGCTGTTCAGCATCGCAAGCAGCGCAGCCACGCCGCCAAAGCTCGCCCCATAACCGACGCTGGTCGGCACCGCGATCACCGGTGACTTCACCAGTCCCGCGACAACGGACGGCAGCGCGCCATCCATGCCGGCCACGACGATGATGACGCGCGCTTCGAGCAGCGCATCCTTGCTGCCGAGTACGCGATGGAGGCCCGCGACGCCAATGTCGGTCAGGCGCGCCGTTCGGTTGCCGAAGGCCACCGCCGTTTCTGCCGCCTCCTCCGCCACCGAAAGATCGCTCGTTCCCGCCGTTACGATGAGAATGGTCCCACGCCCAAGCGGCGGCGGCGTCGGCGCCGGTAGCCTCACGGTCCGTCCCAGCTCGTTCACGAGACACCCTGAAATACGTGCCGAGAGCGACGCCTGCGTTTGCGGCAATGCGCGCGTGGCGAGAAAGCCCGACCCCTGCTCCGCGATTCGCTCGGCGATCGTGACGATCTGGTCATCCGTCTTTCCGGGACAATAGATGACTTCGGGATAGCCCTGCCGGAGTGCGCGATGGTGATCGATGGTCGCAAAGGACAGCGACTCGAACGGCGCGAACGCGATGTGGTCGAGCGCGGCTTCCGCTGCCAGGTCTCCGGCAGCAACCTGCCGCAGCAGCTCGAGCACGCGCTGGCGCACCTATGCCTCGATCGGCTCGAGCTCGGAGCGACTGTCGGCGGCGGCGGCTTCCCAGGCCCGGGTTCGGAGGTAGCCGTCGAGAATGGCTTCCACTTCATCCATCTGGTTGACCGCGTACAGCTGCTTCCGCAAGTCCGCAGACCCGGGCAGACCCTTCACGTACCAGCCGAGGTGCTTGCGGAACTCGATGGCCGCACCACGGGGGTCGTGCTGGTAACTTTCCGCCATCCGCGCATGCTCGACGGCGATGGCAAAGCGCTCCTCCACCGTTGGGTCATCCGGCATCGGCGTGTCGTCGAGCAGGGCACGCGTGCGCCGGAAGATCCACGGCTGTCCAAAGGAGCCGCGGCCGATCATGATCGCAGCGCACCCCGTCTCCCGGTGCAGACGCACGGCGTCCTCCGCCGTCTTGATGTCACCATTGCCGATCACGGGGATGTCGAGGGCGTCGACGACTGCCGCGATCTCCTCCCAATGCGCTCGGCCGGAGTACATCTGCGTGCGGGTGCGCGGATGCAGCGCCAGCGCTCGGGCCCCTGCCTCCTGGCACCGCAGCGCAATGCCAACGGGGTCGCGCAACTCTTCGCTCCAGCCGCTGCGAATCTTCACGGTGACGGGCAGATGCGTGCCGCGTGAGACGGCGCGAATGACACTCTGCACGAGGTCGAGGTCCTTGAGACAGCCGGAGCCGCCGTTGCGACGCACGACCTTCTTGACCGGGCACCCGAAGTTGATATCGATGAATTCCGGCTCGAACACGTCGGTCACGAACGCGGCAGCATTCCCCATCGCCTGCGGATCGGCGCCAAAAATCTGCACGCCAATGGGGCGCTCTTCCGCGCTGAAGCGCAGCTTCTTGATGGTGGCGTCGATCTCGCGAACGATGCCTTCCGCCGAAAGAAATTCGGTGACGACGACGTCCGCGCCGAAGCGGCGGCAGAGCTGGCGAAAGGGAGACTCCGACACACCCGCCATCGGCGCGAGATACAGCGGCACCGAAGCCCCGACGTCGAAGGGAAAGGTCATAAATGGAAACTAGTCGGAGCGGCAACTGCTTGCAACATCACAGTTTGACACCACTCCGACCTATTAGTTAACTTGCGTCATCGCGGCACAGATCAGCCGCTCTCACAGTCGGGGCCGGAGCGGCAAACGGGATGGAATTACGCGAGTTTTTTTCGGAAGACGCAATCGAGCTGCATCTGAAGGCCACGGGCAAGGACGAGGTCCTCAAGGAGCTCATCGCCCTCCTGAAGCTCGACGACAAGTCCGAGGGCCTGCTGTTCAAGATGCTCAAGCGCCGGGAAAACCTGGGCTCCACCGGGATCGGCCGGGGTATCGCCATTCCGCATTGCCGCTCGCTCGTGGTCAACAAGCTTCGCGTCGCGTTCGGGCGAAAGTCGGAAGGACTGGACTTCAAGGCGATCGACGAGAAGCCGGTCCACTTCTGCTTCCTGATCGTCGCGCCCCCGCTCGAGGTCTCGAATCAGTATCTCCCGGTGCTTGGCAAGATCGCGCAGTTCAGCAAGGACCCCGACGTACCGGGCCGGCTGCTGGGCCTGCAGGAGCCGAAGGAATTCCTGGCGTTGCTGGGGGAGAAAGGAGTCTAGAGCGATTGCGTACGGCGTATCACGTGAACGGCCTCGGGACGCTTCTACCGCTTCCGAGGCTTTTTGTTATCGCACCCTCAATTGGACTGCCGCTCGGGCCGGCGCCCAGGACGAAGTCGGAACACGAATGAGCCGGATGATTCGAATGAGCCGGATCGGCCTCATCGCATCAGCTGCTCATCGTGCCCGGCCTGACAGCGAGTACGCATGCTTCGGATGAGAGGCATGCATTCGATCACTCCCATCATCATGCGGTTCCCTGTCGCAACGAGCCGGAGTTTGGGGAACTGCAACAGCAGTACGTTGGGTTCGGCCTGGCAACCGTCCCGCTGTGCCATACTGTTCCCAAACAAAAAGCGACCGCGCTCCGGGTTCTGAAGTCCAACCGTGCAATGAAAAGCAGGTCTCTTATCGAAAGCATGCGTACTCGAAGTTGTCCTGCTTACCGCAGCGGTAGACTGAGAGCTATGGAATCAGCCGTGTCCGACAAATCCGGCTCATCAGGCTTATTCGCCTCATCCGTGTCCCCTTTGTCGTTGGGGCTTGCCCGAGCGGCATGTGGAGAGACTCGAGTGGTCTACTCCCACTCGATGGTCGCGGGAGGCTTCGAACTGACGTCGTAGACGACGCGATTCACGCCGCGCACCTCGTTGATGATCCGATTGGAAATGCGCGCCATCACGTCGTGCGGGAACTGAAACCAGTCGGCGGTCATGCCATCCGTGCTCGTCACGGCACGTAGCGCGACCACGTTCTCATACGTGCGGAAGTCTCCCATGACCCCGACGCTGCGGATGGGAAGCATCACGGCGAAGGCCTGCCAGATTTCATCGTACAACCCCGCCGAACGAATCTCCTCGAGATAAATCGCGTCCGCCCGGCGCAGCACGTCCAGCAGCTTCTCGTCGAGCGCGCCGAGTACCCGGATGCCAAGCCCGGGGCCGGGAAATGGGTGCCGACCCACGATCTCTTCGGGCAGCCCCAGCTCGCGCCCCACGTTGCGCACTTCATCCTTGAAGAGCTCGCGCAATGGCTCGATGAGCTTGAACTTCATGTCGGCCTTCAGCCCGCCAACGTTGTGGTGCGTCTTGATGGTCGCCGACGGTCCTCCCTTCGGCGACACCGACTCGATGACATCGGGATACAGCGTGCCCTGCACCAGGAACTCCGCCTCGTTCCCCGCCTCGGCCGTCGCGTCCTCGAAGACATCGATGAACGTGTGTCCGATGATCTTCCGCTTCTCCTCGGGATCCTCGATACCGGCGAG
>JBKJRV010000269.1:0-14009 GCA_046593115.1 Gemmatimonadaceae bacterium | reverse complement strand
GATGAGCATCGTCTGCTGCCGGAGCCACAGTCCCCAGCAGTCAGTGCAGATCTCTTCCACGACCCGCGCGCCGATCGCGCCGGGGAACGGGGGCCGTTCGAACCCGGCGCGCGTCTGGCCGCAGCGGGAGCAGGTGACATCAGCAGGCATGACGAAGACCTCGGACAGGGTGCGATGCGAAATCTACACCAGTCCCCCGCTCCTCAGTCTCACGCCACCGCCAGCTCGACTTCATGGCAGCGTCCCGCTCAACCCGCCGGTCGTTGAAGGTGCCGTCGCGGGAGCAGCAGGCGGCGCGATGCCCCAGACGTCGTTCGTCGTATTCCAGTCCGGGACCACGCCGTCGGGCCAGAGACGGACTCCCGTCACACGTCCACGCGCCTGCACCACGGCGTCGAACCGATCGCTGCGCGCCCAGATCTCCACGGGAAGCGTCACATCCTGCATCGTGTTGTCCTCGAAGCGGAGGCGCATGCGCACTGGAAAGGGCACGGAACTGTTCCGGCGCAGTCCGATGACCGCGAAGTTCTCTCCCTCCGTCTGCCGCATGCTGACATGATCAATGCCGATGTCGAGCACATCGCTGGAATAGAAGAAAGCGCGCCAGTACCAGCTCAGGTCCATCCCCGAGACGTTCTCGACCGTGCGAAAGAAGTCGGCGGGCGACGGATGCCTGAATGCCCAGCGGCGGATGTACTCGCGGAAGGCGCGGTCGAAGGTCTCGCGCCCCACGACGTTGTCGCGCAGCGCGAGGAGCACGAGCCCCGGCTTCCGATACCCGATCGCTCCGAGTCCGGCCGGATCGATGCGGTCGGGTGGCGTCATCAATGGCGCATCGACGCGCGCGTCCACCGCCGCGCGCCAGTTCGAGAAGTAGAAGGGGTACTGGTTCGTGCCCGGATAGCGGCGCTCGAGCGCGAAGGCGTTCATGTAGGTATTGAGCCCTTCGTCCATCCACGCATAGCGGCGCTCGTTGGAGCCGACGATCATCGGGAACCACTCGTGACCGTGCTCGTGATCGATGGTGCCGAAGATCGACTTCGGGTCATCGAGCGGACTGCCGTAGTGCACCATGACGAACATCGGGTACTCCATCCCTCCGACCGGGCCGGCGACCGACGTCGCCTGCGGGTACGGGTACGGAAAGAACAGGGTCGAGTAGTTGCGGATGGACCACGCCGTCTGCTCAGCGGCCTGCTCCCACGCTCGGCCCGCCTTCGCGCTCTGGTAGTAGGACTGCACCAGCACGCCGTTCGCGCTGGTGGCATCCCAGCGGAAATCCGGCGCTGCGGCCCATGCGACGTCGCGCACGCTCTGTGCACGGAAGCGCCACGTCCGCGTGCCGGCGGTTGGCGTCGCCTTCGCTTCGTCGCGGGTGATGATCGGCACGACGGTCGCGGAGTCGGCGCGCGCGGCACTCGCCAGGCGGTCGCGCTGTGCGGCGGTGAGCACCTCGGCGGCATTCTGGAGCACGCCGCTCGCCGCCACCGTGTACCCTGCGGGCGCGGTGACGCTGAAGTCGATGTCGCCGTACTCGAGATAGAACTCGCCCTGTCCCAGATACGGGTCCGTGTTCCATCCGCGAATGTCGTCGTACACCGCCATGCGCGGATACCATTGTGCGATCTCGTACAGCGTGCCGTCTCGTCCCATCCGGTCCGAGCCATGCTCCGGCACCCGGAAGGAATACGTGGCCGTGATCGTGATCTTCCCACCCGACGGCGCGACGGGCTGGTCGAGATCGATGCGGCCCATCGTGTCGTCCACGCGCACGCTGGCGGCGCGGCCGTTCACCCGCACGCCGGCCAGCTCGAAGCCGCCCTGAAAGCCGCGCACCCCCCAGCGTGAATCGGCCGGAAAGAGCGCCGAGCCCTTGCTGCCGGACCGATACAGGTTCTGCTCGAGCTGCAGCCACACGAACCGCAGCGAATCCGGCGAGTTGTTGGTGTAGCGGATGGTGACGGAGCCGCTCACCTGCTGCAGCGCGGTGTCGAGGGCCGCGGCGATGGTATAGTCGGCCCGTTGCTGCCAATACTCCGGGCCGGTCATCCCGCTGCCCGAGCGGTAGCGATTCGGGCCGGGCCAGTCCATGCGATCCACGCGAGCGAGTGGATCGTCCGTGGTGACTCGCAGTACAGGGGAGGCCATGGGCTGAACCGGCGAGACGGCACTCGGGAGCGGAGCGGCCGAGGCGGCGGCGCGTGCGGTGTCGATCGGAACCGGAGTCAGTACCTGGGGCCGCTGCGTCGAACAGGCGGCGCCAAGGACGAGCAGGGCGAGAGCGAAGCGCTTCACGGAGATCCTGGAGGGAGCGGCGAGACATCGTTGACGGACCGACGACCGAAGGATCCGTCGCCGCGCCGGAGAAGAACGATGTCGCACGTCCGCAACGGGAGTGCCGCGCCTCCGCGACCCTTGCTCTGACGCGGCGCGACCCCTACCCTCAGCCCACCAATGCCACATCGAACGCCCGATCCACACCCGCTGGAGAGCATCCCGGGACTCTCCCCCGATCTCACGCCCTCCGCGCCAGGCGCCGGACGGCGCACCGCTCGCCGAGCTTCCTCGGCGGGAACGCGCCGGTTCGCGGATCGGACCGAGGGACGGGATGCGGACTACGCCCGATCGTTTCCCCGCAAGCTGACGGTCGGCGCACTCGGCATCGGCACCTACCTGGGCGACTGCACCGACGAGGAGGACGCGCGCTACCAGCGCGCCGTCCACACGGCCATCATGTCGGGGGTCAACGTGATCGATACGGCGAGCAACTATCGCTGCCAGCGATCGGAGCGCGCCGTGGGGCAGGCCGTGGTGGAGGCCATCGCGGCGGGGGAGGTGCGACGCGACGAGCTCGTCGTCTGCACGAAGGGCGGATACGTCGCACTCGACGGTGCCCCTCCGGCAACGCGCGAGTCGTATGACGAGTGGCTCGACGCAACGCTCATCGGGCCCGGCATCGTGACACGCGACGAGCTCGCGCGTGGCGGACACTCCATCTCGCCGGCGTTCCTCGCGCATCAACTCGCCCAGAGCCGGGCGAACCTCGGGCTGCACACAATCGACCTCTATTATCTGCACAACCCCGAGGAGCAGCTCCTCGTGGTGGACCGCGACACCTTTCGCGACCGGATGCGCAGCGCCTTCGAGCTGCTGGAGGAGCGCGCGTTGGCGGGAGAGATCGGCGGCTACGGCTGCGCAACGTGGCTGGGGCTGCGAGTTCCACCAGAGCACCGGCAGCACATCACGCTCGCGGAGCTCGTGGCGCTCGCGCGAGATGTGGGGGGCACGACGCATCACTTTCGCGCCGTGCAGCTGCCCGTGAGCCTCGCGATGCCGGAGGCGGCGCGACTTCCCACGCAGCCGCTGGCGCGCAAGCTGATCCCGGTGCTCGAAGCGGCCGATGCGCTGGGTCTGGGCGTTGTCGCCAGCGCGCCGCTCATGCAAGGAAAGCTCACGGCTGGCCTGCCCGAGACGGTGCGCGAGATGGTGCCGGGATGCGCGACGGATGCCCAGCGCGCCTTGCGCTTCGCGGCAGCGCTCCCTGGCGTGAACGTGGTGCTGGCCGGCATGCGGCATGCCGAACACGTGCACGAGAACCTCGACGCCTGGCGCATCGCGCTCTGAGCGCGATGTGTGTGCCGGACGGAGTCAGCGCTCGATCACGAGCGTTGCCGTGGTACCGGTTGCTCGGTCGACCACGGCGATGCGGTGCTGGTTGCACTCCGCCACATAAATCCTCGCGTCGCCGACGGCGAGACCGGACGGTTCCGACAGCCCGCCGATCCAGCGCTCAGCGCGTCGCGCAGCCGGATCGATCCACTTGAGCGCGCCGTTGTAGGAATCGGCGACGAGCAGGCGACCGTCGGGCGTGGCGACGACCGCCTGTGGGTGTTGCAGTCGCACGACGTCGCCGACGCCGTCCGCGTCGCCGAAATCGAACAAACCCGTGCCGACGATCGTGCGCACGCCGCCATCAGCAGTGAGGTCCACCTCGCGAATCGCACTCGACTCGCTGTCGGCGACGTAGAGTCGGTCGCCCGACAGGCAGAGTCCCATCGGCTGGGCGAGGGCTGCCTCGGCTCGCGTGCCGTCGTGAAGCGCTTCGGCGCCGCTGCCGCACAGCACCGTCGCGCTACCCGTCACGAGGTCGACGGACCAGAGCTGATGCCGGCCGGCCATCGCGACCTGCAGTGCCCCGTGCGCGACGACGATGTCCCAGGGTGAGGCGAGCGCGCCCGCGGCGAGATCGGCCGCAGCTCTCGCCTGACGTCCGGTACCGGCGAGCGTGGTCGAAGCACCGGTGCTCGTGACGATTGCGCGGATTGCATGGTTGCCGGCATCGGCGACGAACAGCGTGTCGCCGTGGAAGCAGAGCCCCTGCGGATTGTGAAACAGTGGATCCACTCCATCGCGGTAGCCGGCCGCATCGCCACCGATGGTGCGCTCGACGCGCATGCGCCGGCCGTCATCGTCGAGATGCCCGAGGAGGACGCGATGGTTGCCGCTGTCGGCGATCGCGATGCGTGCGCCATCGACGGCGACCTTGCCGGGATAGCGGAAGAGCGTCGGCGGCGTGGAGGGCGGATCCGCGTGAATCGCCACGCGGGACGGTTGCAGTGCGCCCTCGCGCCGAGCGTCGCCGATGACACGTTCAAGAAATGGTGCGATGCCGTCGGCCGTGAACTCACCGGCATGCTGTCCGATGACGCGTCCGTTCGGATCGATGACAACGAGCGTCGGCCACGCGCGCACGGCGTACGCGCGCCACACGCGGAACTGCCGGTCGTTGATGGTCGGATGGATCGCGTTCAGTCGGACGGACGCGTCACGGATGGCCGCCGTCTCCCGCTCGGCGGTGAACTTTCCGCTGTGCACGCCGACGATCGCGATCTCATGCGGAAACCGCTGCTCGATTTCCCGCAACTGCGGGAGCACATGGATGCAGTTGATTCAGCCATAGGTCCAGAAGTCCAGCAGTAGCAGCTTGCCGCGGAAGTCCGCGAGGGTGAGTCGTCGCCCGCCGGTGTGGCTCCAGTCGAGCGAGGCAGGGAAGTCCGGAGCGCGAACGGGAGGGATGTCCATGAACCGATTCCGCGAGGCAACTGTTGGCGCGGGACTGCGCGTGATCGATACGTTGCAGCAGCTCCACGCATCCGTCAATCGGGCAGACAGCGTGGGGAGTTCGCCGTCGGGCACGACTGGATTCCTCTTCAGCGAGATTGGCCGTGGACCCTGCTGTTCGACTCAGCGCCGATTGACCGAGGTGCGCACGACCACCACCCGATGGATGGCGACGACTCCGGGAAGCATCGGCAATCTCGGGCCCGGGCTCGACGTCCTGGGCTGCGCGCTCGCCGGACCTCGCGACGAGGTGATTGCCGAGTGCACGGCATCAGCGGGAATCGTCATCCTCGATGCGGGACATCCCGAGCTGCCGTGCACCGCACTGCAGCACGCGTCGGCCATTGCCGCCTCGGCAGTGCTGGCGCTCGCTGGGGGGAAGGGGATCGTCCTTCGCACCGGCGGCATCGGGCTCACGGTGCGAAAGGGACTGCCGCTGTCGGGGGGGCAGGGAGGCAGCGCTGCATCGGCCGTCGCGGGGGCAGCCGCGGTCAACGCACTGCTGGGTGCGTCGTTGACGGACGACGAGCTGCTTGCGTGCGCACTGGTGGCGGAGGCGAAGGTGGCGGGCCGGCATCTCGACAACATCGCACCCGCACTATTCGGCGGCATCGTGCTCGTTCGCTCACTCGATCCCATCGAAGTGGTACGGCTTCCAGTACCCGCTGGCCTGCGCATCGTGCTGGCTCAGCCGCACCAGCGTCTGTCAACGGCCCGGGCGAGGCGTGCGCTGCCGCACGCGGTCGAGCGCTCGGTGGTCATCCACCAGCTCGCGCAGGTGGGCGCACTCGTCGCGGCGTGCTTCACGAACGATCTCCACCTGTTCGGTCGCTCGATCGACGACCGTATCGCGGAGCCGGTACGTGCAGGACTGATCCAGGGCTTTGCAGCGGCAAAGCGCGCCGCGGTAGAAGCGGGTGCGCTTGGGGTATCGGTCTCCGGATCCGGGCCCACCACATTCGCGATCGTGCGCGACATGGCGAGTGGCGCTCAGGTGGCCACCGCGATGCACGCCGCCTACGCACGGGAGGGTGTTCCGTGCAGCACGCGCGTCACCGACATCGACCTGGATGGAACCATCGTGACGAGTATGCAGGAATGACCGGACTGGGGGGCGACACGGACGCTTCGGCATCCAGGATGGTGCTGCGCTGCGCCTCCTGTGTCTTGGTGCACTCCGATCGCACTGCGCGCTCGGCGTGCACCTGCGGAGGGTTGCTCGCCGTCGAGCACACGCTGCCGGCGGTGGATGGCCCAGCGCTCCGCGCACTGTTCGACGAACGGGCTTCCAGGGCGAGCGTCACGGCGATCGATCAATCCGGCGTCTGGCGCTTCCGCGAGCTCGTGATGACGGATGCGGCGCGCACGATCAGTCATCCGGAGGGAAACACTCCGCTGCTCGCACGCGAGGCGATCGCCGAGTATGCCGGAGTGCGCGGACTGCTGGCGAAGCACGAGGGCTACAATCCCACCGGATCGTTCAAGGATCGCGGAATGACGGTGGCGGTGACCCAGGCGGTGCGGATCGGCGCCCGCGCGGTGGCGTGCGCTTCCACGGGCAACACCTCGGCGTCGCTGAGCGCATACGCTGCGCAGGCGGGCATCCCCGCCTTCGTGTTCGTGCCCGAGGGCCGCGTCGCGATGGGCAAGCTGGCGCAGACGCTGGCCTACGGTGCGCGGACGCTTCGCATCCGTGGCGACTTCGACGATTGTCTCGCGCTGGCGCGGCGAGCGAGCGACGAGCTGGGCATCTATCTGGTGAATTCGGTGAACCCATTCCGTGTGGAGGGACAGAAGACGATCGTGCTCGAGCTGCTGCAGCAGCTCGGGTGGGATGCGCCAGACTGGATCGCACTGCCCGCTGGCAACCTTGGCAACACCTCCGCCTTCGGGAAGGCGCTGGTGGAGGCGCATCGCGCAGGACTGATCGAGCGCATGCCCCGATTGCTGGCTGTCCAGGCAGCTGGCGCCGCTCCGTTCGCGCAGGGTTTCGCCGAGCACTTCGCGCAGCGCGTGCGGGTACGTGCCGAGACGCGTGCGACGGCGATCCGCATCGGCGACCCGGCCTCGTGGGATCGCGGCGTGGCGGCGATCGAGGCGACGAACGGGATGGTGGTCTCGGTGAGCGATGAAGAGATCTTTGCGGCGAAGCGCGTGGTGGACCGATGCGGAGTGGGATGCGAGCCCGCGAGCGCGGCGAGCGTCGCGGGGGTGCGGGCCCTCGCGGCGAAGGGCGTGATCGGGCCTGCGGCGCGTGTCGTCTGCATCCTCACCGGCCACCTGCTGAAGGACCCAGGCGCTGACGCGGCGTCCGCGTCCGAGGCCCTGGAGGCCACCGAAGCGATGGACCTGCTGGCGCGCGCCGTAGACGTGGCGCGGTAGAATCGCTGCACCGTCACGCGAATTGCGCATCCTCGACCCATGCCGACGACGCTCAATCCCCGCTACACCTTTTCCGGGTTCGTGCTCGGGAAGAGCAACGAGGCGGCCTACGCGGCCGCGTCAGCGGCGGCGGTCGCGCCCGGAACACTCTACAACCCGATCCTGATCACGGGCGAAACCGGACTGGGAAAGACGCATCTGGCGCACGCCGTCGGGACCGAGGCGCAGCGCCGTGGCGATCGCGTCGCCACGGTCCTCACTGCTGACGAGTTCCTTCGCCTCCTCTCGGCGGCAGTCAGCCACGGCGGCTACGAGGGAGTGATCCGGGAGCTCACCGCCTCACGACTCCTGGTGCTGGACGACGTCCACGTGCTCGACCGCCACGCAGCGGCGCAGGACGCGCTTGGCGCGCTCGCGGCGCAGGCGGTGTCTGACGGCGTCCAGCTCCTGCTCACGAGCGACAGCGCGGCGGGCGCCGACGTCCTTGCGAGCCGTCTGGTGCGCCGCTTCAGATCGGCGCACGTTGCGACGCTCGGTACGCCCGACTGGTCGCAGCGAGTGGCGATTCTTCATGCGAAGGCGCGCCTGCTCGAGCTGACCTTGCCGCCGAGCGTGGCGCATCACATCGCGGCGCAGAGCGGCGACAGCATCCGCGAGCTCGAGGGAAAGCTGACGCGCCTCGTCGCGATCGCCTCGCTGGGCGAGAGCCCGCTGACGCTCGCACTGGCGCGTCGTGCGGTGCCATCGCGCCAGCGGGATGGTGCGGGAACCGTGGGCGCGCAGGCGGTGCAGGAGGCTGTGGCGGCCGAGTGGGGGATCTCGCCCGAGGCGCTGGTGGGGCCAGGACGCGCGCGGGCGCTCAGCGAACCGCGTCGCATCGGCATGCTGCTCTGTCGCGACCGGCTCGAGCTCTCGCTACGGGAGATCGGAAGCGCATTCGGCGATCGCGATGTTTCGACCGTGATGTCAGCGCTGAGCCGCGCGAGGGCGGACATTGCCGATGACGCCGCCATCGCGTTGCGCGTCGCCCGGCTGTGCGACGTGCTGCCGGCGCTGGCCGTCGCGCTGAAGCCCGATGACGCTACGGCACCCAGTCCGCAATGAAGAGGTTGGTCTCTCCCGCCTTGGCATCGTGGCGGTTGGAGGCCCAGACGAGCTGACGGCCGTCGGGGCTGAACATCGGGAAGCCGTCGAAGGTGCTATGCGTCGTGATCTGCTCGAGGCCGGTGCCGTCGAGGTTGACGAGGAAGAGATCGAAGTTTCCGCTGCGCGGTTGCTTGTAGTTCGACGAGAAGACGAGGCGCTGTCCGTCGGGGGTCCACGACGGCCCGAAGTTGGCGCCGCCGAGCCGCGTGATCTGACGCTGGCCGGACCCGTCGGCGTTCATGATGAAAAGCTCGACTCTGCTCGGCCGCACCAGTCGTTGACCCAGCAACGCGCGGTATTGCGAGACTTCCGCCGAGTCGGTCGGATGGTTGGCGCGGTACACGATTTTGCTCCCGTCCGGTGACCACCATGCGCCTCCGTCGTAACCCACCGTGTGCGTGAGACGGCGCACGTCCGTGCCGTCCACGTTCATCGTGTAAATCTCCAGATCGCCGGAAGTCAGCGACGTGAACACGATCCGCTTGCCGTCGGGCGACAGGACGCCCTCGGCGGTATAGACGTTGTAAGACGTGATTCGTTTCGTGCCGGTCCCATCCGTATTCACCAAATAGAAGTCGTACGGGTCCAGCGGCCAGACATATCCACGGGATGGATCGGGCTTGGGCGGGCAGCGGTCCTGATGCGCGGTCGTCGATGCATAGAACAGGCTCTTGCCGTCCGGGAAAAACCAGCCGCACGTCGTCTTGCCTCGTCCATCCGACACGCGTCGGAGGGCGCTCCCGTCTACGCGCATGACGAACTGCTGGTCGCACGGATAGTCGAGCGCCGCGCTCTGAAAAGTCAGCCAGTTGCCGTCGCGGCTGAAATACGCCTCGGCATTCTGCCCGCTGCGCGTGAGCTGGTGGATCGACGCGAATCGTGACTCGCCCTGCGCAGGCGCCACCGTGAAGCGGGGCGCGGCGGCGCATCCCGCCAGCACGCAGATCGTCGTCAGAGAAAAGCCAAGCGTTCGCATGCGATACAACGTAATGCTTCTTTCGGCCCCCGCACTCAGCCCGTAATTCCAATCAGCCGTTGCCGGCGTGTTCCCATGCCGTAGCTTACTCCACTCATGACGATGCGTGACAAGCTGGACCTGTTGGAGAAGCGCCGCGCCGAGTCCGAGCAGGGCGGGGGCGAAGAGCGCGTCAAGGCGCAGCATGCCAAGGGCAAGCTGTCCGCCCGCGAGCGCATCGACCTGCTGCTGGACTCGGGCACCTTCGTCGAGACGGATCGTTTCGTCACGCATCGCTCCACGGACTTCGGTCTCGAAAAGCAGAAGGTTTACGGCGACGGTGTAGTGACGGGCCACGGTCGAATCGACGGACGGCTCGTGTATCTGTTCTCGCAGGACTTCACGGTGTTCGGCGGATCGCTGTCGGAGGCGTTCGCGGAGAAGATCTGCAAGGTGATGGACCTCGCCGTCCGTAACGGCGCGCCGGTGATCGGTCTCAACGATTCGGGCGGCGCCCGCATTCAGGAGGGAGTAGTCTCGCTCGGCGGGTACGCGGAGATATTTCTTCGCAATACGCTCGCGTCCGGCGTGGTGCCGCAGATATCGGCCATACTCGGCCCGTGCGCTGGCGGCGCCGTGTATTCACCGGCCATTACTGATTTCACGTTCATGGTACGCGGCACGTCGTACATGTTCGTGACGGGGCCGAACGTAGTGAAGACCGTGACGCATGAAGACGTGACCATGGAGCAGCTTGGCGGCGCCGACACTCATGCGGGGACGTCGGGAGTTGCGCACTGCGCGTTCGACTCCGAGCCGGCGTGCATTCAGGCGATTCGCGACCTCTTTCGCTTTCTTCCTTCGAACAATGTCTCGGACCCGCCTCGCGGTCCGGCCACCGATCCGCGCGACCGCCGCGACGAAGCGCTGCTTGACATTGTGCCGGACAATCCGAACAAGCCGTACGACATGCACGAAGTGCTGCGACGCGTGGTGGATGGCGGCGAGTTCTTCGAAATTCAGCCCGATTACGCCGGGAACATCATCTGCGGATTCGCGCACCTGGGGACGTACAGCGTCGGAATCGTAGCCAACCAGCCGGCTGTGCTCGCCGGAGTGCTCGACATCAATGCATCCATCAAGGCCGCGAGGTTCATCCGCTTCTGCGACGCGTTCAACATCCCGGTAGTGACTTTTGAGGACGTGCCGGGCTTCCTCCCCGGCGTTGCGCAGGAGCACGGCGGGATCATCAAGCACGGCGCGAAGCTTCTATACGCTTACTGCGAAGCCACGGTGCCGAAGCTGACGGTGATCACACGCAAGGCATACGGCGGCGCGTACGACGTCATGAGCTCGAAGCACATTCGCGGCGACTACAACGTCGCATGGCCCACCGCAGAGATCGCGGTGATGGGACCCAAGGGAGCTGTCGAGATACTATTCCGGAAGGAGATCTCGGAGAGCGACGATCCCGCAAAAGCAACCGAGGCCAGGATCGAGGAGTATCGCGAGAAATTCGCGCATCCATACATTGCCGCCGGCCGCGGATATCTCGACGACATCATCGATCCGCGCGAAACGCGGCCCCGGCTGATCGAAGCCCTCGAGAGTCTCGAGACGAAGCGGGACAGGAACCCACCCAAGAAGCACGGGAACATTCCGTTGTGAAGATGCGGTGTTGGCTGTTGGCTATTGGCTGTTGGATGGCGCCAGCCGCGGCATCGGCTATGCCGGATTCCGTGGGTGCCGACAGCCTCGTGGATACAGGACGACCGCCGGAGCGCCCATGGTGGGTCGGTGCCTGGGCCGGCGCGGCTACGCACTCTCCGTTCTCCACACGGCACGGTGAGAGGCATCGCGACCTGTATATGGCTGGCGTGCGACTGGGCCGGCAGATGCACGCCTCCGGCCGTCTCGCCTTCGATTATTACGTGGACATCGTGCCCTTCGTGCGCTCCACGAACAATCCGGTGAGGTATTACGTCCCTCCATGTCCACGCACCCCGTCCAGATGCCCGAGCGAGGTAATGGAGACCGCCACCGCGCGCGGCTACGCGGTTACGCCGATCGGGCTGCAGATGCGGGCATTCCACGGTCGTGCCGTCGAGGCCGTGATCGGTGCGAGCTTCGGCGTCGTGCAGTACGACGCGCCGGTGCCGGATCCTGGCGAGAAACGCCGCAACTTCATGGGCGACATCGTGCTCGGTGTTCACGTGCGCACCGGCCGCCAAGGTGCCATTACCGCCGGCGTCAGGCAAAACCATACGTCGAATGCTGGCACGGGAGCGGTCAACCCCGGGTTGGAGTCGCGCGTGGTGTATCTCGGCGTAACGCGATCCATGTCCCGCCGGTCGCAACAGTAGCCCGTGTTTGACAAGGTGCTCGTCGCGAACCGTGGCGAGATCGCACTCAGAATCGTGCGCGCGTGCAATGAGCTGGGAGTCGCGTCCGTGGCGGTTTACAGCGACGCGGATGTCGGCGCCCCTCACGCGCGTGCTGCGGACGAGGCAGTGAACATCGGGCCCGCGCCGTCGGCCGAAAGCTATCTCGTGGGCGACAGGATTATTGCGGCCGCGCTGTCCACAGGTGCGCAGGCCATTCACCCGGGGTACGGGTTTCTCGCCGAGCGCGAATGGTTCGCGCGGGCGGTCGAGGCGGCAGGACTGGTTTTCATTGGCCCTCCGCCCGGCGCGATTGCGGCGATGGGCAGCAAGACCGCGGCGCGCGCGCTGGCGATCAAGAGCTCGGTCCCCATCGTCCCTGGGAGTAGAGGGGCGCTGGCTAGCGCGGCACAAGCGCGGGAGGCAGCCGAAGAGTTCGGCTACCCCGTTCTGCTCAAAGCATCGGCCGGGGGCGGTGGGAAGGGGATGCGCGTGGTGCGGGAAGCGGGCGAGCTCGAGGCAGCGTTCGGCGCGGCCGCGCGAGAGGCGAAGGCCGCTTTCGGCGACGACTCCATCTATCTGGAGAAGTACATCTCGCAGCCGCGCCACGTCGAGATACAGGTGCTGGCCGACTCGCACGGCAACGTGCTTTCGCTTGGCGAGCGTGAGTGCTCCCTCCAGCGGCGCCATCAGAAGATGGTGGAAGAAGCTCCGAGCATTGCCGTCAGCCCGGATCTGAGACGGACAATGGGGGAGACGGCGGTACGGATCGCGCGAGCAGCCGGCTACGTGAACGCGGGCACATGCGAGTTTCTGCTTGCTGCCGACGGGAGCTTCTACTTCCTCGAGATGAACACTCGGCTGCAGGTCGAGCACCCGGTGACCGAGCTCGTCACGGATGTCGACATCGTGCAGTGGCAGATCCGGATCGCCGCTGGGGAGAAACTGCCGTTCTCGCAGGAAGAGATCGTCCCCCGCGGCTGGGCTATCGAATGCCGGATCACCAGCGAAGACCCCGCGAACGGATTTCTCCCCTCAACGGGAGTGATCCAGTATCTGGGCGTCCCGAGCGGGCCGGGTGTGCGGTGGGACGGAGGGGTCGAAGCGGGAAGCGAGATCGGGTTGCATTACGATCCGATGCTGGCAAAGCTGATCGTGTGGGGAGAGGATCGCGCGCACGCGATCGCGCGGATGCATCGCGCTCTGCTCGAGCTCACGATAGACGGCGTGGAGACGTCCCGCGACTTCCACCTGCGACTGATGGAAGACGCGGAGTTCAAGAGCGGCGCGTTCGACATTCAATGGCTGGAGCGGAGGCTCGACTCGCTGGTAGCGGTGTCGCCGCCGCCCGAGGGCGTACGCGCGGCGGCTATCGCTGCGGCGCTTCTCGCGGAAGAGGACAGGATGAGCCGCCTGCCCGCCGCTGGTGCCGTCGCGGCAGACAACCAGTGGAAAAGTGCAGCGCGCAGGGAGGCGCTGCGCGGATGAGTCCGGTGGTGACGCTGGCCGTGGATTCCATCGCGGCAGGCGGTGACGGAGTCGGGCGGAGCAATGGGCTCGTCGTTTTCGTGCCGCGCACTGCTGCCGGCGATATCGTGACAGCGAGCATCTCCGGCAAGGGCCAGTTCGCGCGCGGCTCGCTGCGGACCGTGACGCGGCCATCGACTGAGCGCACGCCGCCGCCGTGCGCGCATTACACGCGCGACAAGTGCGGCGGCTGCCAATTGCAGCACATCACTTATGCTGGCCAGCTCGCGGCGAAACAGGGGATCATTCGCGATGCAATGGAACGGATCGGGAAGCGAAAGCTCGCGATCCCGGACATTCGTCCAAGCCCGTCGGAGTGGCGCTACAGGACGAAGCTCACCCTCGCCATCCGGCGTAGCGGCCCGAATTGGATCGCCGGCCTCCGCGCGTATGACGACCCCGCTCGCGTTTTCTCCCTCACCGACTGCCCGATCACCGACCGCGGCGTGGTGGGTGTCTGGCGGGACGTCATGAGCGCATCGGCCCATTTCCCGGAG
>JBKJRV010000459.1:0-5326 GCA_046593115.1 Gemmatimonadaceae bacterium | reverse complement strand
GGCTTCCGCCGCAGCCAGGTCGCAGCCGTGACGGACGGGCCCTGCCACTGAACATTCGGTAGCCAGCAGTGCAACTCCCCGGTCCCGCCCCAAGTAGAATGTCGCCATGATCAATTCCGACAAGCTGACCGTCAAGGCGGCCGAAGCGCTCAACGACGCGCTCGCCCAGGCCCGTCGTGCCGGCAATCCGGTGGTCTACGACGGCCACCTCCTGCTCGCACTGCTGGGTCAGGAGGACAGCATCGTTGTCCCGATCCTGCAGAAGCAGGGTGTGAGCACGGCGCGCCTCAGGGACGAAATCGAGCGCGAGATCGCCCGCTATCCGAAACAAAGTGCGGCACAACCGAATTTCTCCCGCGAGCTGAACGGCGTCTTCGATCGCGCGGAGCGGGAAGCGGAAACGCTGGGCGACGCCTTCGTCTCCACCGAACACCTGCTGCTCGGGCTGGCCGAAGCGAAGGGTACCGAGAGTCGCACGCTGCTCACGGCGCAGGGCGTGACCACCGAGGCGCTGCGCCAGTCACTCGCGGCCGTACGCGGCAGTCACCGCGTGGTAGATCAGACGCCGGAGAACCAGTACCAGTCACTCCAGCGCTACACGCGCGACCTCACCGAGATGGCGCGGAAGGGCAAGCTGGATCCGGTCATCGGCCGCGACGAGGAAATTCGCCGGGTCATGCAGGTACTCTCCCGGCGGACGAAGAATAATCCGGTCCTCATTGGAGAGCCGGGCGTGGGCAAGACGGCCATCGCGGAAGGACTCGCGCAGCGGATTGTCAACGGCGACGTCCCCGAAAGCCTGAAGAACAAGCGGCTGGTATCGCTGGATCTCGGTGCCCTCATCGCGGGAGCAAAGTTTCGAGGGGAGTTCGAGGAGCGGCTGAAGTCGGTGTTGAAGGAGATCATCGAGTCCGAAGGCCGATTCGTCGTCTTCATCGACGAGATGCATACGCTCGTCGGAGCGGGCAAGGCGGAAGGATCCATGGACGCCGGCCAAATGCTCAAGCCCATGCTGGCGCGCGGCGAGCTGCGCGTTGTTGGCGCGACAACGCTCGACGAGTATCGCAAGCACATCGAGAAGGATGCGGCGCTCGAGCGTCGCTTTCAGCCCGTGTACGTTGGTGAGCCAACGGTCGAGAGCACGATTGCGATTCTCCGCGGACTGAAGGAGCGGTACGAAGCGCACCACGGCGTGCGCATCACCGATGCCGCAATCGTCGCCGCGGCCACGCTCTCGCATCGCTATATCGGCGATCGGTTCCTCCCTGACAAGGCCATCGATCTGGTGGATGAGGCCGCGAGTCGACTCCGCATCGAGATCGATTCGATGCCGCAGGAGATCGACGAAGTCGAGCGACGCGTCACGCAGCTCGAGATCGAGCGGCAGGCGCTGCAGAAGGAGAAGGATCGGGCGTCGGTGGAGCGCCGGGAAACCCTGGTGCGAGAGCTGTCAGATCTTCGCGAACGCAGCTCCGGAATGAAAGCGCAGTGGCAGCGCGAGAAGGAGACGCTGGGAACCGTGGGGAAGATCAAGCAGCAGATCGAACAGGCACGGCACGAAGCCGATCAGGTGACCCGCGCTGGCGACCTGGGCAAGGCGGCCGAGATCACGTACGGCACCATCCCGAAGCTCGAACAGGCGATGCGCGATGCCGAGGCGCAAATGGCAAGTCGCGACGGTGGCCGCCCGCAGTTTCTGAAGGAGGAGGTCGCCGATGATGACATCGCGGATATCGTCGCGCGGTGGACCGGGATTCCCGTCGCCCGGATGCTGGAGAGCGAGCGGGAGCGGCTGACCAGGCTGGAGCAGGTGCTGGCCACGCGGGTCATCGGGCAGGACGAGGCGGTTCGCGCGGTCGCGAATGCGGTGCGCAGGTCGCGCGCCGGACTCCAGGATCCCAACCGGCCCATCGGCTCGTTCATCTTTCTAGGCCCCACCGGTGTGGGGAAGACCGAGACGGCACGCGCGCTTGCGGAGTTCCTCTTCGACGATGAGCACGCCATGGTGCGCATCGACATGTCCGAGTACATGGAGAAGCACGCCGTCGCACGGCTGATTGGTGCACCGCCGGGCTATGTGGGCTATGAGGAGGGCGGGCAGCTGACCGAAGCGGTACGACGGAGACCGTACTCGGTGGTGCTGTTCGACGAAATCGAAAAGGCGCATTCGGATGTCTTCAACATTCTGCTGCAGATCCTCGACGATGGCCGGTTGACCGACTCACAGGGTCGCACGGTGGATTTCCGGAATGCCGTCATCATCATGACCTCGAACATCGGCGGCCAGGCTATCCTCGACCGCGGACCCGCGGACTGGCTAGAGGTCGAAGGACAGGTGAACGAGGCGTTGCGTCGGCACTTCAAGCCGGAGTTCCTCAATCGCATCGACGACATCATTGTCTTCCATCCGCTCGGCCGCGAGCAAATCGAGCACATCGTCGGGCTGCAACTGGCCCGGCTCGACCGGCTGCTCCAGGATCGAAAGCTCACACTGGAGCTCACGCCGGCGGCTCGGCGCGTCCTGGCGGAGGAAGGGTATGATCCCGCGTTCGGGGCACGGCCGCTCAAGCGCACGATTCAACGCCTGCTGCAGAATCCGCTCGCCCTTGCCGTGCTCGAGGGCAGGTTTGCCGAAGGTGATCACATCGTGGTGACCCCCGGATCGGACGGCACACTCGAATTCGACAAGCGACCGGGTGGTCAGTCGAATGCATCGTAGTCACGAGGGGGAAGCGCAGCAAGCGCGCCCGGACGACCATCGGTGGATGGCCGAGGCGCTCCTCGCCGCGCAGGACGCGCTGGCTGCTCACGAAGTACCCGTCGGTGCCGTCATCGTTCGCGAGAGCGCCGTGATCGCACGGGCGTCCAATCACACCGTGCGGCACCATGACGCTGCCGCGCATGCTGAGGTGCTGGCCATCCGTGAGGCAGGCCACGTGGTGGGTGACTGGCGACTGTCGGGCTGCACGTTGTACGTGACGCTCGAGCCCTGTGCAATGTGTGCAGGGGCCATCGTGCTGGCGCGCCTCGATCGGGTGGTGTTCGGAAGCTGGGACGAGAAAGCGGGCATGGGAGGTTCCGTCGGCGACCTGTTGCGGCATCCGCGGCTGAATCACCGGCCCGAGGTGCTCGCTGGCGTCATGGCGGATGCATCGAGCGCGCTGCTGACGGGGTTCTTTCGCACCAGACGCGGGGACAATGGATGACCGAATCCGATTCGGGCGCGAAGCGCTACCTCGTGCGTCCGGCGACGATCGTGGACGCAACCGCCATCGTGGCGCTGATCGACCTCAATGTGCCGAGCGGCGAGCTGCTGCCGCGATCGCGCGAGTTCGTCGCGCTGAATACGGAGCACTTCCTGGTCGCCGAATCGGAGGGGCGCATCATCGGGTGTGTTCACCTGGATGAGTACGCGCCCAGTCTCGCCGAGATCCGTTCGCTGGCGGTCGCACCGGGCGCGCAGGGTATGGGCGCCGGAGGCGGGTTAGTCGATGCCCTCGAGCGGCTTGCGCACGTCCGAGGATATGCGACCGTCTTTGCCGTGAGCAACAGCGGGGAATTCTTCAGGCGTCGCGGGTACGACGAGCGCCACATTCCGGAGCTGGATCGTGAGCGCTCCGCCGTGAGTCGGTACAAGGGCGTGCATGCCAAGGACATGCGCTAATCAGCGCGAGGACATGCGCTGATCAGCTATTGCGCGTCCCGTTCCGCCCGAATCGCACGCTGCACATCGGCTCGGTAGTGCTTCGTCGCGATGTGGATCTCGCGCAGAAAGCTCGTCAGGCCGGCAATCAGGGCAACCATCGCCAGCACGAACGCCGTCGAGATCACCCACGTGAGCGCCATCTCGGCGATCGCCCCCACGAACAGCGTCCCAACGACGCCGGCGACCAGGAGCGCTCCGTACGTGCACAGCGTGATCGCGCGATTGACGAGCTCGACGCGAATTCGCAGGACCGTCAGCTCGGTGGCCGCCCGCTCATTGTCGGCCAATTCGGCCGGCGTCGGCGATTCCTCCAGACGTCGCGACCGATCGATGATGCGGGCGAGGCGACTCGTGAGTACGGCGAGGAGTGCGGCAATACCTGAGAAGAGGAACACGGGAGCGATCGCGAGTTGAATCGCGTGCGCCAGGCTCGCCATGGGGCCATCGGGCTGCATCGCACTGATCGGGAGGAAGGTTTGGTGACACTCGGAGTGACGAAAACTCTAACAGCTTTGCTACGCTATCGCTTCATGTGCCGGGCAGGTCGCGAAGCCGGGCGCTGAGATGGGTCCGGTCGGCGAGGCGGTGCAACGGCGGACCTTGCGCGCCAAATTCGACGACGCTGACCGACGCCACGGGGCACGCCAGGCGGTATCGGAAACGTCCGACGTCGATCCCCAGGAGGCTGCAGAGCGCGATCCGTATGGTGGCCTTGTGCGAGACGAGCAGGACGTGTCCCGCGTCGTGTTGCTGCGTGAGCGCCTCGATCACCCGCAGGACGCGCCGCGCGATGGCGACGGCCGCTTCGCCGCCGGTGGGCGCGTTCCACGCGGGGTCTGCGGTCCAGCGCACGTAGTCATCGTGGTGCGTGCGGCTCACCTCTTCAACGGTGCGGCCGTCCCATTCGCCGTACGCGATCTCCTTGAGTTCATCACGTTCCTCGACCGCCACGCCGGTGGCGTCAGCAAGAATCCGCGCGGTCTGCATCGTTCGCGCGAGCGGACTGGCATAGATGGCCGTCCAGGGGATCGCGCGGTAGGCCGCGGCGAACGACTCCGCCATCTCGATGCCGTCGGGGGTGAGTTCCGGATTGCGACCGGATCCGCAGAACATGTTCGCGCGACTGTCCGCGGTCTGTCCGTGGCGCAGGAAGTAAAGAGTCAGCGTTGAGATAGCGACGTCCTGCGTGGTGAGTCGTAGATTTGAAGGGGCGACGAGTTCAGAGATCCGGAATGGAACCCGGCCCGGCGTCTTCCACTAGTGTTCGCGGAGCGCATACGCCTCGCCCTGGCAGCCGGGCAGGCCCGACGCTTCCCCGGGAGAAAGAATGGTCGAAGAACTTCGCATCCACGCACCCCCGCACGCCACGCCATCGACCGCCGGCGATCTGGTGCTGTACTGGATGCAGACTACTCAGCGGGCAGACCACAACTTCGGGCTCGAGTTCGCGATCGAACAGGCCAATGCGTTGCGACTGCCCGTCCTGGTGTATCACGGACTGCGGCATGACTATCCGTGGGCCAGTGACCGCCTGCACAGCTTTGTGCTCGAGACCGTTGTGGACCTGTACGACGCGTTCGAAGCGCGGGGAATCCCGTACGCGTTCTACCTCGAGCGAAC
>JBKJRV010000415.1:0-9868 GCA_046593115.1 Gemmatimonadaceae bacterium | reverse complement strand
GTGATGCGTTCCGTGCGTCACGAGTTGCCGACCTGGAAGACCTACCGGTGGGTCGCCATCTGGCTGTTCGTGATCACGATCGCCGAAGTCTGGGCGTACTACCTCCCGTCGTTTGTGGCCTCGAAGGCGTTCGTGCCATCGCTGCTCATCATGTCGCTGGCGAAGTTCCTCATCGTGATCATGTTCTACATGCACCTCAAGTACGATCACAGGCTGTTCCGCGCGCTGTTCACCGGCCCACTGCTCATCGCAACGGCAACGGTCATGATCCTCCTCGCCCTCTTCGGAAAGTTCAGATGAGGGTGGTCCGGCGGGGCTGAGCGGTGCTGCTCCTCGTCGCGCTGCTGCACGTCGCCGGCTCGTTCAGCTGGACTCGCTGGAGCATCCACCCGAGCACCATTATCGGCCTCACGCTGCTCGGCGCGCTCTACCACTGGCGATCAACGAAACTCCCCGGTGGTGTGGATGCCACACACCGAGCGCTCTTTTTTGGCGGGCTTTTCGCGATCTTCGTCTCGCTCAACGGTCCACTGCACGACCTGAGCGACGACTACCTGTTCAGCGCTCACATGGTACAGCACCTGGTGCTGACCCTGCTCGTACCACCGCTCCTGATCGCGGGTACTCCGGGCGCCATGCTCCGTCCCGCGCTGCGCGTGCCCAGCGTGAATCGAATTGCGCAGTGGCTGACGCGACCGGTGATCTGCTTCGTCATTTTCAGCGTGACGATCGCGGCCTGGCACCTCCCCCCGATGTACAACACCGCGATGGCGCTCCACTGGGTGCATATCATCCAGCACCTGTTGTTCATGGCGGTCTCCGTGCTGATGTGGTGGCCGATCATGAGTCCGCTTCCCGAACTGCCCCGGCTTTCGTATCCGGGGCAGCTTCTGTACTGCTTCCTGCTTGGTATTCCGATGTCTATCGTCGCGGTGTCCATCACGTACGCTCGCGATGCGCTCTATCCGGCGTACTCGTCGGCGCCCCGCATGTGGGGAATCGATCCGATGGAGGATCAACTCCTCGGTGGGCTGATCATGTGGATTCCCGGTGGATTCTTTTTCATGATCGTGATGAGTATCGTCTTCTATAAGTGGGCGAAGGCCGGCGAGGACACATCGGCCGCTGCGCAGTCGCGCGAGGTCATTCGCCAGGGGTAGGGCCGCCGACGCGTCTTGCGATTATGCCTGTGGACTGCGACAATCTCCGCATGCGCCTACAACACATTGCTCCACTGCTAACGCTGCTGCCACTCGTCATCGCCTGCGGCGAAGGCGGTGGTGCCCGGAAGTCCACATCGTCGTCCGGAAGAAGCTGCAGGGCTCCTGACGACAGCACCGTCGCCCGTGCGGTCACCGAGTTCGTGAAGCAGGCGGCTCCGACGCCGCAACGGTTCCTGGCGACGGTCTCCTCGGACTCCGCGATTCCCGACCTCGCGCGCATGGCGCTCCAGGACCGGGGCCCCACCTATCTCTTTCCCCCCGACACCGCGCTCCGCAGGAAGGTGGTCGAGAAACTGGTCTCGGTCGGAGACTACACCGCGCTCGCCGTCGTGTACCGCGGCACCGACCGACCCGACGCTTCCCACGCAGTGGTGAAGCTCGGCGGCCACTTCGTCGATGTGGGCAAGGGCGTACCGCCCAGTATAAACGGCTCGATGGAATTCGTGTGTGATTCCACGGCCTCGTGGAAATACGTGCGGAAGCTTCCGGACGCCGCACCGTGACGTCGGCCGCGGTGGCGCCGACAGTGCGTGCCGAGCCGTTGGCAACGCGCAGCGGTGGCGCCACCGCGGGCAGGGAGCGACTCGTCTCGCTCGACGTCTTTCGCGGCATGACGATCGCGGGGATGCTGCTCGTCAACAACCCGGGCACGTGGGGGGCCATCTATGCGCCGCTCGGACACGCGAGCTGGCATGGCTGGACGCCGACCGACCTGATCTTTCCGTTCTTCCTCTTCATCGTCGGCATCACCACGCACATTTCGCGAGAGTCGCGCCGTGAACGAGGCGATGACGATCGCACGATCGTTCGACAAACCCTCCAGCGTGGCGCGCTGATTTTTCTGTTCGGATTGATGCTGTCGGCCTTTCCCGGCTATCAGTGGGGAGTGGTTCCGGACAACGCCGATCCGTCGTTCGTCGATCGGATCGTCTATCGCCTGGAGCACCTGCGATACCTCGGCGTGCTCCAGCGCATCGCCCTCGCCTATGTCTGTGCGTCCCTGCTCACTCTCCGCACGACATTCAAGCAGCAGATCATCATCCTGGCTGCCCTGCTGTACGGCTACTGGTGGGCGATGACGCTGATCCCGGTGCCGGGACGCGGCATGGGTGCATTGCTGCTGGGCGAGCCCGGTGCGACGTTGGCGGCGTGGACGGACCGCGCGATTCTCGGAGTCGATCACATCTGGCAGGGTAGCAAGACGTACGATCCTGAAGGTCCACTCTCCACGATACCAGCCATCGGCACCGCGATGCTTGGCATCTTCGCCGGACGGTGGATCTCGAGCGCTCGGCCACTGATCGAGCGCATCACCGGTCTGTTTGCGGTGGGCTCGATCGGGATGATGGCGGGACTCATGTGGGGATGGTCGTTCCCGATCAACAAGAATATCTGGACGAGCTCGTACGTGTTGTTCACGGCGGGGATGGCGTGCACTGTGATTGCCACATGCATGTGGCTCATCGAGGTCCACGGCATCACACGATGGACGAAACCGTTCGTGATTTACGGTGTGAACCCGATCGTCGCCTTCGTGGGTTCCGGGATCATGGCACGCCTCATCTATTCCATGATCAAGGTGCCGTACGACGGTGAGCCCATCGCGTTGCAGGCGGCAGTGTACCGGTCGATGTTTGCATCATGGCTCGAGCCGAAGAATGCATCGCTGGCCTTCGCGATCTGCTTTGTGCTTCTGTGGCTTGGCATCCTCACGGTCCTGTACCGCAAGCGGATCATCCTCAAGGTTTGATCCTCTGTCATCCCGCACGAGCGACGCGAGTGTCGGGATCTACATTGTGTAACTCGTGGCTGCCCATGGGGTAGGGATAGAAGATCCCGACGGGCGCTCGCTGGGCTCGCGTGCCGCGGGATGACAAGTGTCGTCCGCGCATGTCATGGCGATGACCCGCCACCCGTGCCTTGTTACGCCGAGTGAGCCGCCGCCGTCCAGATCTGGAATGTCACTTGCTTTCCATGGGAGTATGAATCGCGCGACCATCCAGGGCCTCGCCCTCGCCATTATCTCGCTCCAGGCAACACAAGCACTTGTTGCACAGGAGGTTGCGCCGCTGCCAACGAGCGAGGCCGCCAGCATCGCAGCACCGGGAAGTGTGACCCGTGTCACATCCTCCGCCGTGGCTCCGCAGCCCCAGCAACGTCAGCGCAAGCGTCGTACGTCCCGCGGTCGCCGCACGCAGCCAATGCGCGTCGCACCCGTCTATCCGTACAAATCGCCCACCAGTCTCCCGGCACTGTCCAGCGACATCAGTGGAATGCTGCATGGCCGCATTCGCAGCGGGCAGTGGGGCGTGGTGATCGTGTCGTTGAGCCGAGGGGATACGCTGTACTCGCACAACCCGGATCTGTCATTGGCGCCGGCATCGACAATGAAGCTGTTCACCACGGCACTCGCGCTCGAGCGGCTGGGCGCGGATCACCATTTCAGCACCGACGTCCTTCGCGACGGGCCGCTGGATTCCGCCGGGACCGTGAACGGCAATCTCATCATGCGCGGCGATGGTGATCCATCGCTGTCCAACCGATTCATCGGGGGCGATGTCAACGCGCCAATGCAGTTGCTCGCACGTTTCGTCGCGGGTCAGGGCGTCAGGCGGGTGACGGGTGATCTCATTGCGGACGCTACCGCGTTCGATAACCGGCTGATTCCCGAGGGCTGGTTGTCGCGCTACATCACGGCGGCATACGCGGCGCGCGTGTCCGCGCTGTCGCTGAACGAGAATCTGGTCTGGATCGCAGTGCACCCCGGCGTCGATGGCGGCTCGCCCACGGTAACGCTGGAGCCTGCGACAACGACGATTCCCATCGTGAATGCCGTCCGGAGCGTCAACGGCAGCCGCACCGGCAACATCGCGGTTCGAAAGCTTGCGAATGGCGTCCTCGAAGTACGTGGCCACATCGGCACGAAGGCGCCGCCTCGGCGCGTCTCACTCATTGTTGACAACCCTCCGCTCTTCACGGCCGGCGCTCTGCGCGCGGCGCTGATGTCGCAGGGCATTATTATCGACGGTGGAGTTCGCGTCGGAGCAACGCCGGCCGGCGCGGTGAAAGTGACGTCGATCGTGTCGCCGCCGCTGGAGCGGTTGCTGTCAGTCATGAATCGCGAGAGCATCAATATCTATGCGGAGCTCATCTATCGGAGCGCCGCGCGGGGCCGGAATCGCGAGGGTGTGGGATCGGCGGAGCGGGCGTTCGTGCAGCTGCGCGAGGTGCTCGACAGCGCGAAGATTTCCGGGTCCATCGTGACCGCCACCGACGGCAGCGGGCTCTCGTCGCTCAACCGCATTACCCCGCGCGCCCTGGTGCACCTCCTCGCCTACTCCAATCAGGCGCCGTGGGCATCGACGTTCCACGGAACGCTGCCCGTGGCTGGTGAATCTGAGCTGCTGCGCAACCGCATGCGCCTGACTCCAGCACAGGGCAACCTGCACGCCAAGACGGGCACCACGAATTCTGTCGCGTCGCTCGGCGGCTATGTCACCGCGCGTGATGGCGAAGTGCTTGCATTTGCGTTCGTCTACAATGGCGCCGATCGGTGGAACGCCAAGATGACGATGGACCAGATGGGCGCGACGCTGGCGGCGTTTGTGAGGGAATGAGCCTGTTGTGTGCTGCGTGCTGCGTGGAACAACCTCGGGAAGCCAATGGGCCGCGAGGTTTTTTTTACTTACGCAGTACGCAATACGTAATACGCAATAGGCAGTTAGCTCTCCCTGATCACTACCCCACGCTTCCCCAGCTCCGAGATGTATTTCTCCGCCGGCATGCACTCGTCCGGTGTCCAGACGCCCGGCGCCCCAACTTCTTTTCGCGCCTGCATCTGTCCGGTGACACTCAGCGAATATCCCGTCGTCCGCATCATGGCGCTGATGCCCCGCGCTTCGTCGAAGTAGTCGAGCAGCTCGAAGTTGCGTCGGCTCACCTTGCCGTCTTTCATCCCCTCGACGGTGACCCGAAGGGCAACGAGGTCGCGGCCCTTTGGCTTTGTGAGTCGCGGGCCGACAATCTTCATGAACACCTCGCGCGGGATCACCTGCATCCCTTTTACGTCCACCGGGCTCGTTTCAAGCAGCCCCAGGTCGCGGATCGCTTCCATCATCTGGGCGTGGCCCGGATAGCGAAGCGTCTTGTACTCCATGGTCGGGATTTTCCCCTCGTATCGCCACGCCATCGTCGAGAGACCGCCGGCCGTGTGGAACGCTTCGAGATCACCAACGGGGTGTGGGAACTTCACCACCTCGCGCTCTGACAACGCCTTGACCCGTGCCCGCTTTCCGTCGCGCACCACCCACGAAAGCGTCGTATAGTAATCGAGCACCCCCTCGAGCGAGTACACGATCTGATAGTTCAGCGGCGGCTCGGGATGCTGCGGAAGACCGCCAACGAAAATCCTGACTGACTTCACCTTGTCGAGCTTGCTGATGCCGTGTTGCGCCAGAATGTTCACCATGCCGGGCGCGAGTCCGCAGTCGGGGACCACGGTGACACCCTGCTCGGCGGCTCGGGACGCCAGCTCCTTCTGCTGAAACACGATCTCCGTATTGCCGCCGAGATCGCAGAAGTTGGTGCCGGCTTCGACCGCGTGCCTTGCCATCTCCAGGTTCAGGTAATACGGCAACGCACTCATGACGGCCGCGCTCCCGGACATCAACGCCAGTACCGCGTCGCGGTCGTGCACGTCCAGGCGCGTTGGTATCAGGCGCTTGCCCGACAGTGGCGCCAGAAACTCAGGCAGGTGGGAGATATTGAGATCGGCGAGGCGAACCTCGGTCACATCCGGGTTCTGAAGCAGATCAAAGGCACAGGCGGAGCCCTGCAAGCCGGCTCCGAGCACGAGCATACGCATGACGGCGGAATCCTGAACGGGTGTGGTTGAGCACAAAAGCTAACCGCACCCCTCGGCTCACGTCAGCCTTTCGCCGCGCGCGCACGCTCTTCGCAGTATAGGGCGGCATGACACACGCCAACACTGGAGACAACTGGCGCTCTCATCTCCTGGAGCGCGGTCCGGACATCCACCGAATGCTGAAGGACGTGCACCGCATTGCCGTCCTCGGCATCAAGACAGAGGAGAAGTCAGGCCAGCCCGCGTACTACGTGCCGAAGTACGCGCACGACGCGGGCTACGAAATCATTCCTGTCCCTGTCTATCATCAGGAATGCACGGAGATTTTTGGACAACCTGTCTACCGCGAGGTCGCGAAGATTCCGGGCGAGGTGGATCTCGTGAATGTGTTTCGGCGGCCGAGTGATATTCCGGCGCATGTGGACGACATCATTGCCAAGAAGCCCAAGGCAGTCTGGTTCCAACTCGGCATCGTGAACAACGAGGCGGCGGAGAAGTTGGCGCGGGCCGGGATCGACGTCGTGCAGGACCACTGCCTCATGGTCGAGTTACGGAAGATCGGGAAATAGCCTACGCGGTTGCGTATTGCGTATTGCGTCAGCAGCAGCGCTGTACCGCAGGCTGCGCGATGAGCATGAACACTTCGACCCAGACAGCCTACGCGCTCACCGATCGCCCAGGTGAGCCAGGATCGTCACTGGGTGCACGCGACCCCGCTCACGCGTGGAATCTTCAGGGTAAATACTGATCCCTTCTCTGGAGTGCTCTCGGCGATCAAATCGCCTTGCATCGCTCGCGCGAGGTCACGACTGATCGCCAGCCCCAGGCCCGTGCCGGCCTCCCCGGTAGACCGGGTACGGTCGAGCTGGACGAAGGGCTCGAAAATCTGCTCCAGCTTGTCAGCTGGAATGCCGGAGCCGGTGTCGCGTACCCGGATACTCACCTCATCGTCCGCGATGTCGCAGTCCACGAGAATCTCTCCGCCGGCGGGGGTGAACTTCACCGCGTTCGAGAGAAGATTGAGCATGATCTGCTGGAGCCGGTCGGCATCGACGTGGACTGTGTCCTGCGTCTCGCAGGCACGATACTCATAGCGCAACTGCTTCTGAAGCAGTTGAGGCGCCACCAGCTCCTCGATTTTCCCCAGCGCCTCATTCATGGAGATGTCGGCAGGGTTCATGCGCACATGGCCCGCCTCGATCTTTGCAAAGTTCAGGATATCATTGATGAGCGCCAGCAGGTGGTGCTGGCTGCGCTTAATGCGTTCGAGGTCAGTGCGCTGTGCGTCGTTAATGGGTCCCCGGATGCCCGCCGTGAGGAGCTCCGCGTAACCGCCGATGGCATTAAGCGGCGTCCTCAGCTCGTGCGACATGTTGGCGAGGAACTCGGACTTGGCCTTGTTGGCGACATCAGCCTCCAGCCGTGAGCGCTCGGCGAGCTGGTTTGCATTGTGCAACTCATCATTCGCAGACTGGAGTTCTTCGGTAAGTACCTGCGACTCCTCGTACTGCTGCTCCAGCTCCTCTCTCTGGGTCTCGAGCGTTTCGGCCTGGGCCTGAAGCTGGGTGTTCACCAGCTCCACCCGCGATCGGGCAATCACCTGCGACGTCACGTCGGCTGCCACCACGGCCACGCCGGAGACAGCACCGTCGACTTCGATGAGCGGTTGGAACACAAAATTGTAAAATCCCTGTTCGGCTACGCCTGCGCCACTATCCACCATAACCGGGACCTCGGTGCCAATGAATGGCTCTCCGCGGGCGTATACCTGTTCCAGCAACTCGAGGACACCCTGTCCCGCGAGCTCGGGGAGAGCAACGCGGACGGGCTTGCCGATCACCTGCCGATTCCCGATGAGGCGGAGGTAGGGATCGTTCGCCAACTCGAAGACGAGTTCGGAACCACGGAGCACGGCTATTGGCGCTGGCGCCTGACTGAAGACAATGTTTAACCGTGATTCCGCGGCTTCGGTAAGCTGCTGCGCCGCGCGCAGATGCCGCACCAACTCCTCGCGCTCGCGAATCTCCCGCTCGAGCCGAGTAGCCTGCTCCAGCGTCGTCGCTTCGTGCACTTCGAGCAGCTGCTCGAGTGACGCAACCTGCGACCTGAGCTGCGCTATTTGCGCGTCAGGAGAGACTTGATCCCCGGCATGTACACCCATATGAGCAAGCTCGTTACGCGAAAACTGGTCCGGCGGCGAACGGAAGAATCGCCAGTTTGACGTTCAGGGCAAGCGTCTTGAAGAGCTCGCTTGTTTCGGCGAGAATGCTGACCCGGGAGAACATGATCACCGCGAACAGGTCACCGGTGGGCAGCATGCCGCCAAACCCGAGCACCGACCGTATGCCATACGGGACTACGAACTGCTGCTGAGACGGAATGAACGGGCTGCCGAGCGCGTCCGGTACGTAGAAGACGTTATACGTTCGCTGATCCGCCTCCACCAGAAACTGAGCGTCGGGGCGCACGATCGCGGACACCTCCAGGCCGAACTGCGTGATCAATCGCGCGATCATGGGAGCCTGGCCCACCAATTCCTCACTGACCAGCGGGATGACCTGGTGGCCTGTGGACTGAGTCCGTGAATTCCACTGCGGCTCAGCCCCAGCGGTCGAGAGAAGCGTTAGACATTTCATGTCGTCGGATGCTGTTTTCGTGCCCAGTGCTGTCTTGACCTGGCGCTGATGCGCCACGCCAAGCTGAGCATACGGATGCGTCTTGAAAAACCGTATCAGCGCGCAGTTCCGCTTGCCGCGCTCATCGACCAGGTGGTCGTACAGGTACCTGACCGTCGCGTTTGCGACCTCCTCCATGCTGACTGCCCCTCGCCCGATCAGCCGCAGCGCCGTCCCGGAGCGCGCCATGTCGCTGAGGGCAAAGTTCGCCAGATCATAGGTATTGTCAGTGCTCACATTTCCCCGTGTCGAGAGTCAGGATCCCGGAATGGCTTCGCCCTGCCTCGGGTTGAACGTCCAACGCCCGCGGAGCAGTCGCTTCGCATCCGGGCTTGCAATAGGCAGGATCTGGCCGTCGTGGATGAGCCACACGGTCCCCCGCATGGAGATTGTCGGAATGACGTCCGGCGGCGGCGGTGCACCACGCGCGCGACGAATTCGACCCGCACGCCGAAGCAGCAGCCGGCCTGCAGTCACATCGAACGTAGGCGCGAGCTTCCCCAACTCGTCGAGCCCGATTCGGGCGAACGAAGATTGCCCGGTTGGTTCGAGCCTTACCGGGACATTTCGCAGCGTGAGCTCCCCAATCCGCACCGACGTCGCCACCCACGACGCATTGCGCCAGTCGCGCTCGTTCTTCGTCGCGAAGCGCTTGACGATGGTCCGCCGCCGGAAGGACGAGTCAAGCACCAACCCCTGGACTCGCGGATCTATCGTGGCGTCGAGCGTATCTGCGCCCACGATGATCGTCACGAAACCCAGCACGGAATCCGCCGGCGAATACGGCACCGTGACGGAATCGGGACCTTCGACCTCAGGGGCATGCCGCATCAGCCACTCCGCTCGCGACTTTTCCCCGAAGCTCAGCGTTGTTCCTCGCAGCGTCGCGAGCGTGCGCCAATCGCCGAGCGCGGCGTACACGGGCGCGAGGTGCCGGGAGATGGTGTCCGCGTTTCCACCGAAGTAGAGCGCCTCCTCCATCAGCACCGCTCCGACCCGCAGTACCCCCCGCGAGGCGAGATATCTGCCAAGTGCCAGGCGGCCGGCCGGATACCTCGGCTGCAGTGAAGCGGCGCGATAATACAGCGACTCCGCGGAAAATACCT
>JBKJRV010000224.1:0-5429 GCA_046593115.1 Gemmatimonadaceae bacterium | reverse complement strand
GTTTACAGGGCTGTCGCTCTCGACCTTCGGTGGCAATCCCATCGCGATGGCGGCGGCGTCGGCGACGCTGACGGTCATGGAGCGTGAGAACACGCCGAAGCGGTGCGCCGAGCGTGGCAAGCAGCTTCGCGAGCATCTGGATGGATTCAAGACGCGCTTCGATTTCATTGGTGACGTGCGTGGACTGGGCCTCATGCAGGCGATGGAGCTCGTCGAAGATCGCAAGACCAAGGAGCCGTCGCCGAAGAAGGCGACGAAGCTGCTGGAAGAGGCCAAAAAGCAGGGGCTGCTGATCGGTAAGGGCGGGCTGTACGGCAACACCATTCGCCTGGCCCCCTCGATGCTGGTGTCGAAGGCGGAGATCGAGGACGGGGTGAAGAAACTGGAAAAGGCGCTGTCGAAAGTATGACGCCTGCCCGAGTGAGCATGGACGGGCCGAGTGCGGCTTCGATGGTGTTCACCGCGAAGTCGACCTATGCGCCATCGCTGTTCAACGAGGATCTTGGACCCGTCGAGCCCGCACGCAGAACCTGGACCTGGTGGAACATCGCCTCGCTCTGGATTGGCATGTCCATCTGCATTCCCACGTACACGCTCGCATCAGGGCTGGTAGACAACGGCTGGACCTGGCAGGCGGCGGTTGGATCAGTCGTCCTCGGCAATCTCATAGTGCTCGTTCCCATTCTGCTGAATTCGCACGCCGGAACGCGCTACGGTATTCCGTTTCCGGTTATGGCGCGCTCCGCGTTCGGCGTGCTGGGTGCGAATGTGCCGGCGCTGCTGCGGGCGGTGGTGGCGTGCGGCTGGTTCGGCATTCAGAGCTGGATCGGCGGATATGCGATCTACAAGTTGATGCAGGTGGTGTGGCCGGGCATCGCGACGCTCCCAGCCATACTGCCCTCGTTCGTCGGGCTCACGACGGGCGAGTTTCTCTGTTTCATGTTCTTCTGGGCGATCACCGTTTGGATCGTGTTGCGCGGCATGGAGTCCATCAAGCTGCTGGAGACATGGGGATCGCCATTCCTGCTGGTGGTGGGTCTCGCGCTGCTCGGGTGGGCGTACGTCCGCGTCGGCGGATGGAGCGCGATGCTCGCGAATCCGGCGCGTCCGTCCGGGTCCATCGGCACTACCGGAGGGTTCGGGCTGGTAGGTGCGGGTCTCTCGTCGGCCGTGTCGTTCTGGGGAACCATGGCGCTCTCGATTCCGGACTTTTCACGCTACGCGCGGAGCCAGCGCGATCAGACGATCGGGCAAGCGGTCGGCTTGCCGGCGACGATGGCGCTGTTTGCCTTTATCGGCGCGGTCGTGACGAATGCGACCAGCACCATTTTCGGCACGCGGATCTCCGATCCCGTCGAGCTGCTCGCCAGAATTGGCGGGCCATTGATGATCGTACTCTCCATGATCGGGCTCGCAATCGCCACGTTGACCACTAATATTGCCGCGAACGTGGTGGCGCCGGCCAACGACTTCAGCAATGTCTCACCAAGCCGGATCAACTTCCGAACCGGAGCCCTGATTACCGCGGCTATAGGCGTGCTGATGATGCCGTGGCGTCTGTACAACGATGCTTCGACGTACATCTTCAGCTGGCTGATCGGATACGGTGCGCTGCTGGGCCCCATCGCGGGAATCATGATCGCCGATTATTTCCTGCTGAGACGCCGCGAGCTGAACGTGCACGACCTCTATCGCCGCGGTGGCGCCTATGAGTATCACAAGGGCGTGAACTGGGTCGCAATGGGTGCGTTGCTCCTGGGAGTACTTCCCAACCTGCACGGATTTCTGGCGTCGGTGAAGTTGGCGGATCCGCACCCGCTGTCGACGGCGATCTACAACTGGGCCTGGTTCGTTGGATTCATCGTTGCGGGAGCCGCGTACCTGCTGGGAATGCGTCTCACGGAACGCACAAGATCCGACGAAGTGGAGGATGCCTATGCAGCAGGGAAGTGAGCGTGGGCCGGGAGGCGGCATGTCGCCGGTAACGCCGGAGCAGCTGGCGGCCAATTTCGCCGACATTGCGCCGCCCCTCACTCTCGATGCGGCGCTGGTGGAGTCGCATAAGTGTCTCTACTGCTACGATGCGCCGTGCATGCATGCGTGTCCGACGCACATTGATGTGCCCTCGTTCATCAAGAAGATCGCGTCGGGCAACCTTCGCGGATCCGCGCGCGTGATCCTGGACGCGAACGCCATGGGCTATTCCTGCGCTCGCGTGTGTCCGGTCGAGGTACTCTGCGAAGGCGCCTGTGTGCTGAATGACCGGGACGAGGAGCCCATCAAGATCGCGCTGCTGCAGCGTCACGCAACCGATTTTGCGCTGGCCAACCGACTTCAGCTGTTCGAGCCCGGCGCCGATACCGGAAAGCGCGTGGCGATCATTGGCAGCGGGCCCGCGGGTCTCTCCGCAGCGCGTGATCTTCGACGCTTCGGCCATGCCGTGACCATGTTCGAGGCGCGGGACCAGGTGGGCGGGCTCAATACGTTCGCCATTGCCGAGTACAAGATGCGACCGCAGGTTGCGTTGGCCGAGGCGCAGACGGTTCTGGACCTGGGGGTCAGCATAAAACTGGGTGTCATGGTGGGGCGCGATGTCGCACTCGCCGACCTCGAGGCAGAATACGATGCGGTCCTCGTTGCGGCCGGTCTGGGGGCGACGCGTACGCTTGGAATCGAGGGGGAGGATCTCGATGGCGTGCAGGACGCCCTGACCTTCATCGCCCATTTGAAGACGCACCCGTACGAAGACACCAAGGTGGGCGAGCGGGTCGTTGTCATTGGCGCCGGAAACACGGCAATCGATGCGGCCACGCAGGCCAAACGGCTGGGGGCGAGCCGCGTGACAATTGTCTATCGGCGTGGTGAAGCCGAGATGTCCGCCTACCGCTACGAGTACGAGCTCGCGAAGAAGGACGGGTGTGAGTTCCGATTCTTCACTGTGCCGCAGCGCGTGGTCGGCAACGGGGCGGTGCATGGACTGGAATGCGTGCTGGCACGGTATGGTCCGCCGGAGCCGGATGGATCTCGCAACATGCATCTTATTCCCGGCAGCGAGCACGTGATCGAGTGCGACATGGTGCTCAAGGCTATTGGCCAGCTCCACCGGCTCGAGCTCGCCGAAAATGGCATCTCGACAGACTACGGCGCGATGGTGAGCAGGAATCCGCGCTTGTTCGTTGCGGGCGATTGCGGCAATGGTGGTGCGGAAGTGGTGAATGCGGCGCAGGAGGGCAAGGTCGCGGCTCAGAGAATTCATGCCCTGTTGGTTTCTTGAATCGGAGGATTACGCAATGCGAATGCAATGGGCAGGTGCGGTAGGTCTGTTGATGCTGGTAGCGCAGGGCGCCGCCGCACAGGGGATGGGGGGCGGCATGGGGGATGGGCAGGGGATGTACACGATCACATCGGTGAACAAGAAGCTGGTGCCGGCACACACGTGGAAGCGTACCGCCAACGACACGACGTGCTCCACTGTGACTCAGCACGGCACACTCATGCTGGACAGCAAGGGGAAATGGGCGCTGCTGATCACCGAGCGCGACCGCTGTACGCGCGGGTCGAAAAACTGGATAGAGCCTGACCAGTCCACGATCTCGGGCGGTACTTACAGCAATGACGGTGGTATTCTCACATTGACCGATGCCGAAACCGGAACCGCGCATCGCGCGACCCTCGACAACAATCGTCTTACCATCATGGTGACCGGTATGGATCCGGTGGCCGGCCAGTCGGCGGTGTATGTGTTCCGGCGGCAGCAATCGATCCGAAGGAAGGGGTAGCAGTACGTAACCGGACGCGTATGCGTAATGCGGGCGGTTCTGACGCATTGCGCATCACGCGTCGTCGTCGTGAGTCAATCGCTCATGCTCTGTCACGCACGGAGTGTCGATGGCCGACCTTGCCGTAAATTTCGCCGGGATCCGCAGCCCCAATCCGTTCTGGCTCGCGTCGGGCCCTCCCACCAACACGTATGGGCAGGTGGCGCGTGCCTTCGACGCCGGCTGGGGCGGTGCAGTGTGGAAAACGGTTGGGGAGCCGATCGTCAACGTCTTCTCGCGCTACGGCTCGGTCGATCTTGGTAAAACTCGCATCATGGGGTTCAACAACATCGAGCTCATCTCGGATCGCCCGATCGCTGATAACCTGCGCGAGATTGCCGAGGTGAAGCGCAAGTATCCGGGTCACGCCGTCATCGTGTCGCTCATGGTGGAGAGCCGTCGCGAGGTCTGGCACGAGATGATGAGCCGCGTCGAAGACACCGGCGCCGATGCGGTGGAGCTCAACTTCGGATGCCCGCACGGAATGAGCGAGCGGGGCATGGGGGCCGCGGTTGGACAGGTGCCGGAGTATTGCTGTCAGATCGTCGAGTGGGTGAAGGAAGTGGCGAAGGTGCCGGTGATCGTGAAGCTGACGCCGAACGTCACCGACGTGACCTACATCGCGCGCGCGGCGAAGAAAGGGGGCGCGGACGCTCTGTCGCTCATCAATACGATCAACTCCATCGTCGGCGTGGATCTCGACGAGTTTGCGCCGCTACCATCCGTCAACGGCAAGTCCAGTCATGGCGGCTACTGTGGCCCCGCGGTGAAGCCGATCGCGCTGCACCTGGTCTCCGCCGTCGCCGGCCACCCCGACGTGCAGCTTCCCGTGTCCGGCATTGGCGGGATCGCCACGTGGCGTGACGCCGCGGAGTTCATTGCCCTTGGGGCCGAGACGCTTCAAGTATGCACGGCGGTCATGCACCACGGTTTTCGTATCGTCGAGGATCTCACCGACGGCCTGAGCAACTGGATGGACGACAAGGGCATTCGATCCATCGCCGACCTGCGTGCCCGCGCGCTCGGCAAGGTGACCAGCTGGGAGAATCTCGATCTCAATCACCATCTGCTCGCCGTCATTCACCAGGACAAGTGCATCCGGTGCGAGCTGTGCTACACGGCATGCGAGGACGGTGCGCACCAGGCGATCAGACGCCTCCCCAGGGAAGCTGGCGGGCCCGTTGTCGAGATTATCGAGGAAGCCTGCGTGGGGTGCAATCTGTGCTCGCAGGTCTGCCCGGTGGAGGGCTGCATCACCATGGAGCCAATCCCAAGTGGCTTCCCCCCTGTAACGTGGAAGGAGCTGGCAGCCGGGCAGGGCACCCTGGCACCGAGGATTGGCCATGGTGGCTCGACTGCTGATGCCGAAGGACCGCCGATGATCTCGACGCCCGTTGGGGCGCCCGTGAACAGCGTATAACTTTGCGCGGAAGAAAGGTCACAGAGAGTGCTGCGTGCTGCGTGCTGCGTGCTGCGTCCCTGCGTCCCACCCTCTGCGTCAGCGGAGGCGTGGTGCGCGTCACCATGATTGTCGAGTCGCCACATGACTGATACCGTCACGCACGTTCCTGCCGCGATGTCGCCCGAAGAGTGGAAGGAGGTACTCGATCT
>JBKJRV010000242.1:0-3721 GCA_046593115.1 Gemmatimonadaceae bacterium | reverse complement strand
GTCGCCGGTGCGTATCCATTGATAGGTGAGCGCGCCCGGATCACCCTGCACCTCGAGCGGATATTCCACGGATCCGCCAGGCATCGCGAGTCGCACGAGCAACTCCCCGCTCTTGCCGTAGGCATCGGCGGAGGCGCGAGCTCGCGGGGCGGGCAGAACGGCTGAGAGATACTCGAGGGAAACCGGCAACTCCGTTGGCTCGGGCCACGAGAACGCCCCCGCCATGAGAGCCACTGAGGCTGTCAACGCCCCCGACAGCCAACGTGTCCGCAACGTGGACTTGCGTACACGGCGACGATCCGGGACGAGCGGAGCGACGCGAGGCGTGGGTCGTCGAACCGCTACGGCTGGTATCAACTCCTGCCCCACCGCGCGCGAGAGCCGCGAACGTCGATATGGGCGAAGGGTCCGTGCGAACGTGTGGACCGGTACAGGCCAACACCACCCGTCAGTTCCGGATGCTGCAGCTCGATCCGGTCCACGGACGCCATGATCACGGCGGCATCCCTGGCGTCGATGCGCCCGTCGCCATTCAGGTCATCCATGTGGCCATTGCCATCATTGTCCACGAAGACATCCGCGGCGTCGCCGAACTGATGGCGGCTGTCCTTCGCGCGACCTCCTTTCTTGCCGACACCCTTTGCATTGTACTGGGGTGTGCGAAAGCCGGACATGATGGTCATGCGTTCGACGTGAATGCCGTTGGCCTTGAGGTCTTCGATGACCAGCTCGAGCTTGTCGATGAGCTCCTCGCGCAGCACCAGGTACTTGGGCCACACCGCGTGCTGGTCGTGGGTGAGGAAGTCACGAAGCCGGAAGTGCTCCGACACCTGCGTATCCTGATTCTCCGCGGTGACCTGGATAAATCCCGTGGGATTCGGAGTTGAGGGGCCGCGCAAACGACGACGCTCCGAAGGCCAGTAGCCGATGCGGTACGTGCCGATCCGGCCAGCGAGCTTGTCCTTGAACGGCAGCATAGGAATGAAGGCGAAGCTGCGGAGGGCAGAACTGTCCCCGAAATGCGATTCGAGGATGGGGATCGCCCCCCCGCGCTTGGCAGCGGCACCGGGAACGAAGCGGGCACGCAACTTCTTGCTGCGGCCGACGAGCGAATCCGTACCGGTGGTGGCCCCAGTGACGCCAACGTTAGCCGCGTGCGCGGACACCGCGACTGCGGGAGTGACGGCGAGCACCAGCATCAGGGCCGAAACGAACTGAGCGCGCCCTCGACAAGGAGGACGCTTGATGACTTCCAGCATTTGTTTGCCTCCCTGGCAACCAGACTGGCGGTGTGACCGCCTCTCGGCTTTGCGTATCAGTGGAGATGCCCACCGACTTGCCCTTTACAAGGAGTCCCCTTCTTCCATAGGACGAAGGATCCAACGGGAAGTAAGATAGTGCGACAGAGGCTATCCGACCAGAGCGGATCTAACTAACAAACCTAGTTAACTGGCCAGTCGGACAGCACTAGTAGATAAACACCGGCGTTCCGACCGGAACAATGCGATACAGGTGCTCGATATCCTCGTTCCGCAAGCGGATGCAACCGTGACTGACCGATTGGCCAATCGAAGCCGGGTTGTTCGTTCCGTGCAGGGCATAGCCGTCGCCCAGTAGAAGTCGGTGCGTCCCAAGAACTTCCTTGTACTTCCGCTGCGTCGTGCCAAATGGCGGAACGATCAAATTACCACCAGAGACAATCTCACGCCCGTCCGAAGCTTCCATAATCTCCGTCCGGCCGTCCGGCGTCCGCTTGACTACGTCATTGCCAACGATCGTGATGGAGCCACCGTCTGGCGTCGGCACGAACTCGCCACGGTTGAGCTTGATGAGGCCAAGCTTCCGCTTTTTCGCCTGCTCCACGAAGTGCCAGTCTGGAGGTACCCAGTACGGCTCCTCTTCCTTGCCTTGCACCACCAGTCGTCCCCGCGGCGTCTCGAACTTCCACTTCTCACCGCCCGGTCCCTTCACCAGTTCTTTGCCGCTGCCGGTCGCCACACGGGTAGTGAACAGCACCTCTTCTCCCTTCTTGTACCACACGCGGTTCTCGGCGATGCTCACCACCAGATACGCCTTATCGCTTGGAGCTTCGGGACTCGCCGACAGCATCTGCTCCAGGCTGTCGCTGGCAACGCCCACGCTGCGCTTGACGTCCTCCAGCACTTCGAGGTTGTCGTTGAACACCATGCGCGTCACATCCCGCTCATAGCGCACTTCAGCGATGTTCGCGAGCAGGAAGGTGCTGCCCGTCAGGATGAGGAACACAGCGCCAATGAGGCCCCAGGCCACTCGTCCGCCGTGCTTGAAGTAGTGCGTGAATGCCGACATGCGTTCGATCCGTGTCTTGCGTGAGTGAACCGTGGCCGTGATACCCGAACCCGGCCCGGACGTTCGTCAGTAGAAGTAAATGGTCATGCCGGGGCTCAGATTCGGCGCGATCGCCTTCAGATCAGCGACGCCTGCTCTCACCGACCCGGGCATGATATAGGTCGAGTCCGCAAGCGGGCCGACCGACGGCATGGCGTACAGCACCGTGCCGCCCGTGAACACAACCGCCGTTCCACCGAGCGCTCCCCTGATGGACCGGTCGGCGGGCGCCGCGAGACCGCGGTCCGAATACACCCAGAGCGGAACCTCCCACTTGTCCTTGGCCTCGAGGATGCGCTCGACCGTGCGCTGCCCGCGCGGAATCGTCATGCGCACGGTGTCCGGAGGTGTTCCGACGGTCTTCTCGGGACCCATGTCAACATGCATTCGACGCAGCACCGCCGACTCCCGCTCCAGCACCAGAGCGCCGCTGTCAACGCTCAACGACAGGTGCAGCGCCTTGTCACCACGCGCCTGCCGCTTCAACAGCTCGATGGTCACACGGAGCTTGTTCTCTTCCGTCGAGAGAATGAGATCCGTCTTCCTGCGCTCGGAACCCGTCATGCCCTCTCGAAGACGCTTGATCTCCGACGCATAACGCACGCGCTTCGCGACGATCCAGATATCCATGCCGATGAGAAACAGCAAGGCGATACCGAACGTCGCGATGATACCGGGGTACGCGTGACGAAACTCACCCCATCCGACTCGGCGCCGCTCGACGCCGCCGGGTGGCACGTGCTGAGGAGTAACGTGTTGAGGGCTATCGGGTTGCTCGCTTTCCATATCCTGGTTATGGCGTGTAGGACGTACTGAGGGGCATCGGGGCGCGTATCGGCAAGGGGCGTTCCGCCCGAGTTCGCTTGCCTATTTCGTCGTCAGTGACAGCACGTCCAGAATGGGCACGCCCCCGGGCGAGCTGCGTCCGTTTCTCACCCGGGCGATGATAGTGAAGAAGCCCAGTGGGGGCAGGTTTCGTGCTGACGCGAGGAGCGACGACGGCAGTGAGAGGTATAGTAGCGGATGATCCGCCCCGGGGCCGCGCGCCAGCATGTACGGCTCATCCTGCGCCAGGTCACGCTGTAGCGGATCGGCATTCTGAATGGCCAGCTTCTGGACATCCCATCGGACCATTTTGCCGCGGGTACTGATCGGATCCGCACGCAGGTCCGCCGGCAGCAGCGAAGCGCGCAATGCGGTATCCGCTTCCGTGACGTCCGCATCTCGCATCCACCCCTCGATGCGAACCCGCACCCACCCGCGGTCCCGGAACAATGCTCGCACCCGTGCGCTGTCGCCAAGCGTCCCGAACGTCCTCCCGTTGGGTGCGTCTCTGAGCGCGCCCCCCTTTGGC
>JBKJRV010000133.1:0-3548 GCA_046593115.1 Gemmatimonadaceae bacterium | reverse complement strand
GGACATCATCGAAAACTTCATGGTGGGCGCCAACGGGGCGATGGCGCGCTTTCTCGAGGCGAAGAAAGTGCCGTCGATTCGGCGGGTGGTGCGTGTCCCCAAGAAGTGGCCGCGAATCGTGCAGTTGGCCGCGGAAATCGGCGAGACGCTACCTGTCGAGCCCGATCGCGTAGCGCTCTCCGAATTTCTCGTGAAGCGCAAGCTCGCCGATCCGGAACATTTCGCCGACCTGTCCCTCTCCGTTGTGAAGCTGCTTGGGCCGGGTGAATACATGCTGGAGCGCCGACTGGACGGGCGGGGAGGGGAGGGGCATTTCGGCCTGGCCGCGGCGGAATACACGCATTCGACCGCACCCAACCGGCGCTTTCCTGATCTCGTGACACAGCGGTTGATGAAGTCCACGGGCAAGGGTGCGACAGCCCCGTACTCCGAAGCCGAGCTGATCGAGATCGCGGCGCACTGTACGCTGCGTGAGGATGCGGCGCGCAAGGTGGAGCGGAGCGTCCGCAAGCAGGCGGCGGCCGTGCTGATGCGGGATCGCATCGGCGAGAGTTTTCCTGCGATGGTGACGGGTGCGTCGCCGAAAGGGATGTATGTTCGGCTGCTGAGCCCTCCCGTGGAAGGGCGCGTCGTTCGTGGCGGACAGAAGCTCGATGTGGGCGACACCATCCGGGTAACGCTGGTTCGTGTGGACGATCGGAAGGGATTCATCGACTTCGAGCATGAGTCGGCTGGCATCGAGCGGAAGCTCGACCGGTCGCGGAGAAAGAAGGCCGCCGCCGCCGGCCTACTGACTCGCATCGGCGATATGTTCGAGGCCACCGTCACGGCCGTGACCCCGAAAGGCACATGGGCACGCACGAGTGATGGCATCGAAGGGCGGATCATGCGCGGGCACCGGGAGCTGGTGGCGGGCCAGGGGGTGCAGCTTCGGCTCACAGCCGCGGACAGTGTGCATGGATTCATCGACTTCGAGCATACCAGCGGGATCGAGCCAAAAAAGGCACAGCGCTCGGAATCAAAAAAGGCTGCGGCCGCTCGACTGGTGCACCGTGAGGGCGAACTGTTCCAAGCGGTGGTCGCCGGGATCAGCCTCAAGGCGACCTACATTCGCACGACGTCTCCCGAGCAGGTGGACGGACGGCTCGTGCGAGGACATGGAGGACTTGCTACCGGAAACCAAGTGAGCGTGGTGCTGCTCAGCGCCGACCCTGTTCGCGGGTACATCGACTTTGCCCGGGTGGAGTGAGGCAAGGCGCACTCTTCGCGCTCCTACCCCACCACTCACACCCTCTCGCTACAGACTCGCGTCTCAGCACTCACCACTCACGCATCACCCGGCGTCACCTTTCGTTGGCGATGCCGGGCACTCCGTTCGTCGGCACCCGATCCACGCGAAGAACCTGACGCAATGTCTGTCCGCCGACGGTGATACTCACCAGATAGTCGCCGCTCGCGACGACCGGGGCTTGCCCGCCTCGCGGGGCAAATGGATTCTGACCGCGGCCGAAGAGATTGGCATCGCGAAGCGCGTTGGTGATCTGCGACGTGATCTCGGGATCGGCATCGACACTTTCATCATCGCCTTCACCCGCCGCGCGCTCACCAGCGGCCCGCTGGCCCGCTCCACTCATCGTGTCGCGCGCAGCAGCGGCCTGCTGGCCCGCTCCACTGGCCGTGTCGCGCGCAGTACGTGATACGCGCGGAGGAGGCGCTTCGCCGGGGCGCTCGACGAAGACGCCGGTACGGCTGGCACCACCACCGCTGCCGCCACCGAATCCCTCACTGCTCGCCAGCTGAAGCCGCACGCGCTCGAGATCGCGCTTGCTGATGCCGGACTTCTCGAGGGAATCGAACAGCTCCGCAACCTTTCGCGCCGTGACGACACTATCGCGAGCCGCGGCAGGAGACAGCGGCTCTGCCTTCGGCGCCTTGCCGCGGAAGTTCCAGTACACGCGGTGAACCCCCGCACCACCCGGGCCGTTCAACGTCCGAATGGTATCGCCTGATACATCTGTAATGATGATGCGAGTCCGTCGCGGACTCCCCGAGCCGAGTCGATAGGTGATCTCGGCGCCATACTGCGGGCTCGCGGCCTGGAAGATCTTGTGGCCGGTATTTCCCCCGCCGGCCGGCTGTTCGCCGTACTGATACGCGGTCTTCGGCACGAACAAGTGCGGCGTCCTGGCAATCACATCGCCCTGCATTTGCTCGAGTGGTGCGATGTCCACGATCCAGATGCTTCGCCCGTGTGTCCCGGCGATGAGCTCTCGATCGCGAGGATGGATGCGCAGGTCGTGCACGGGCACCGTTGGAAGGCCGGTCATGAACTTCTGCCAGCTGGCGCCTCGGTTCAGTGAGGCGTAGACGCCCACATCCGTGCCAACGAACAGGAGATCGCGATTGTGCGGATCCTCGCGGACGACATGAATGAAATCCGGCCCGCCCCGCGGCAGGTTGTTCGCAATCGCACGGAAGGTGCGGCCGAAATCGGTTGTCACGAACAGGTATGGCGTGAAATCGTTCTCGCGATGGTTGTCGAATGAGATGTAGAAGGTGGACGAGTCGAACTGCGACGGCTCGATGCGGCTCACCCACGTCTTCGCCGGCACGCCCGGAAAACGCCCGGTAAGATTTTCCCACGTCGTGCCGTCGTTGCGCGTGAGCCAGACGTTGCCATCGTCGGTGCCCGCATATAGCAGCCCGGGCCTGAGCGGCGACTCCGCGAGGGCCGTGACGGTCCCATGCGCCTCAGCGCCGGTCACGTCGGGCGTAATACCCCCAGTGGTTCGCGTGCTGATGCGAATCCGCATCGAATCCTTTGTGGACAGGTCGGGGGAGATGGGGAAGAGGTTCTCACCGCGATTGGTCGACTTGAGGACACGATTGGCGGCAGCGTAGAACGTGGTCCTGGAGTGTGGTGACAGAAAAAACGGCGTCATCCAGTTGAAGCGCATGTCGAGATCCGTGGAGTCGGCGCGGGCGCGTTGTCGGAGCTCGGCGATGCGCCTGGTAACGCCGGGCGCCTCCGGCCTCGCTGTATCACCCCGGGTGATCAGGATTGAATCCTCGAACTGGCGGTAGCGATTGCGCCAGTTCGGCTTGGAGAGGTTGGTGCGCTCTCCGGTCGCGTAGTCGAGACGGCTCATGTTGCCGCCCTGCGATTCGACATAGATAATATTGGGGTCCACTGGATCCTGCGCCGTGTAGAATCCATCGCCGCCTCCGACGTTGAACCAGAACTGATTCGCGATCGAGCCACCGCGACGACGACTCGGACCGCACCAGGAGCCGTTGTCCTGCAGCCCCCCGCACACCCGGTAGGGAATGGCCATGTCAAAGGAGACCGCGTAGAACTGGCCGAGTGGCATCGTGTTGATGAAGTCGTAATTGCCGCCCTTGTCCCACGTGACGCCAATTCCGCCATCGTTGCCCACGATGAAATGATCGGGATCGTTGGGGTCGATCCACTGCGCGTGATGGTCAACATGAAGCCCGACGGTCGCCCCCCGCGCCGTCTTCCCGCCGTCATCGGAGACGAGCACCGG
>JBKJRV010000194.1:0-2881 GCA_046593115.1 Gemmatimonadaceae bacterium | reverse complement strand
TCACAGCCTACCGCTCGCGGGGATCGCGCCGCTTTCGTGTCTTTACTCCCTCCGATCCACCTACCGGCTCGGGAGCCCCCGGCAGCGCCGGGCGGAGCGGAGCGTTTCCTATGAGTGCTTCCGGCGCTCGCACCCGAACCCTCCGTTCCCTGTCCCACTCCCACACCACTCGGCGCAGCAGCGTGAGTCCGCACGCGAACATCGCGGCGCGGTACGCGGGGATCCATACCTGTAGCATCAACGCCATGTACGGCACGCCACGACCGATGTAATCCACAATGCTCGCCAGCATGCCGAGACCGAAACCGGCCGCGAGCGCGATCTCCGCCCACTGGACGCGCCCCATCCACCGCTGAGGTGTCACGTTGTAGGGCCTGAACGGTCGCTCGAACAGAACGCCGAGCAGTACCCCGCCGATTGCGGGGAACAGCCCGACGCGCGTTCCCATCCGCGGGGTAAGCCACAGGAGAATGAACGGGGTCACGAGCAGAATGACCGCGATGAGCACCCGAAACGTGTATGATCGCAGAAGCGTGGACAGGATCGTCAACGGATCTCCTTTAGTGACATGTGTTTACTCACGGGTGCAGAGGGTTCTGGCCACGTTGCCTCTCAGCGCGCCTTTAATGTGACGCTTAGCACAGAACCTGCAAACACATGCCTTGCTAATCGCGCTCTTCCCGGGGAACTGACATGATTCGTAGTGGCATCACGCTACTCGACGAGCGCCTCGGCGGCCTCGTCGAGGGGCGAACGTATGTTCTGAGTGGGGCCCCCGGCACGGGAAAAAGCGTCGCGTGTATGGAATTCCTCAGCGCTGCGCTCGACGAAGGCCAGCACGCCGCTATCCTCACCCACGACGATCCCACCGATCTCATGGCGCAAGCCGAGTATCTGGGATTGGACTTCAGCAAGGCGCTGCACGACGACCGGCTGGTCCTGCTCCGCTTTCAGCTCGACTTCGCGCGACGCTTCAATCGGGCGTCGTCCCCTGACGTGGCCTTCGACGAGCTGAAGAAGCTGATCGGTACCACGATGCCATCGCGCATCGTCATCGACTCCATCGCCCCGTTTCTCGAGGGCAGCGCCGCGTCGGGCGCTGGTCTGGATGCGCTCGCACGCTTTCTCGACTCCATCAGCGCTACCGCCATGATCACCTATCCGGGTGATTTCGCGGGCCTTTACGATCGGCGACTGGAGCCCATGCTGCAGCGCGCCGCTGCGCTCATGCACTTCTCGAGCGACAAGGACCACATGGGCCGCATCGACTTCCGGAAGGTGCGTTACCAGGTGCCGTCCACCGCGCCGATCGCCTTCCGGGTGCAGGCGGGATCAGGGATTGTCGCGGTCGCGAATCAGACGCGTCGCCGGGAGCGCGATCTGCCGGAAGACACCAAGCGCCGTATTCTCGTGCTGAACCTGTCGAAGAGTTTCCCGGAAGAATTGTTGCCGGCACTCAACAGCCGTTACGACGTGAGCGTCCGGGCAAGCTTGACGAGTGCGCTTGCCGATCTGGCCAAGCTCGAAGCGGGGGCAGTCCTGCTGGACATCCGTCGCGATTCTCTGGAGGAGGCATTGGGCCTCGTTCGGGAGTTGCGCCGCGCTGGCAACCGTTCGCCCATCGCCCTCGTGACGGCGTTCAACCTGCGTTCCAGCGATCGCGCGCGCGCCCTCCGGGCCGGTGCCGACGAATTCATCCTGACGGAAACACACCCCGATGAATTCCTCCACCGGCTCGAATCGGTGATGCGGCGCGGCCACAATGCCGCAGACGAAATGGAGCCGGAGACGCTGGTCGTCACCCAGCCTGGCGACGGCAAGGCACTCGAGCCCTTCGACAATGATGGCTTCCTGAGTGCCATTCGGTCGCACCTTACGCAGGATCGCCTGCCATTTTTCACCCTCGTCACACTCACGCCGCCGGCGGGATCGCACCTGCGTCCCTTGTGCGACCTGGCTCTGCGGTCAATGCGCATCGACGGTGGCGATCTTGCCGGAATTGCCGACGATTCGGTGCTCCTCTATCTGCACTCGTCGCGCCGAAAGGACATCGCGCCATTCGTGGAGCGGCTCAAGGAGGAGTGGCTTCGCATGGGGAATGGTGAGCTCAAATCCGATGTCGCCGCATACCCCACGGACGAGGCCCGAATTCGCTCGCTCGTAGAAACGCCAGCAAGCGCCTGATTGTGGCAGCGCAGCGTGGCTATGGATTCATCTTCGCACTCGCGGTCGCAGTGCTGCTGGTCGGCATCTACTACGCCATGTCTCAGCTCGGCGTGAAGAAGACGGACTTCGCCCTCCAGGGTGAGGTCTCCGACACCTTCACGGTCTCCAATCCCGAGCTCATTCGGCCCAGCCCGGACGCCTATCGTCGATTCCGTTCCGAGGATTCTTCGTGGAGGGCGATGTATGCCCGGCCGGTGTCCCTTCGCGAGATGCTTGCGTCGAGTGGCACGTGGCGCCCTTCGCCCTATCAACTCATGCGCGACGAAGTGTTCCGGCTTGGCGAAGCAGGCCGCCTCGCCGACGCCGCCGCCGTTCTGGACGCGTGGCTCGAGCAGAATCCCAATGATCGCGAGGAAATGATCGATCTGGCGCGGCTCTTCGCGCAGTTGAAGCAGAACGACGCTGCCGAGCGCTGGTACCGTAGAGCGCTCACGATGCGGGACGAGCCGATGGTCCGTATGGAACTGGCTTCGCTGCTCCTCAACAACAGACAGTACGATCTCGCCGCCGCCGAATATCGCACTCTGATTGCCGCTGAGCCTCGCGTCGTGGGTCATCGCCTGGGGCTGGCACGCGCGCTCGCGTGGGGGGAGAAGCCCCGCGCAGCCGAACGCGAGCTCGCGCGGATCGTCAAGGATTTTCCGGGTGACACCGC
>JBKJRV010000408.1:0-5096 GCA_046593115.1 Gemmatimonadaceae bacterium | reverse complement strand
GGGCGTGTCCTCGCCCAGCAGCTCCGCCGCGGCCACGCGGAGTACGCAGCGCTCGATCACGCCAATCCGCTCCAGCCGCCAGTTGGTGGTCAGCTCCGACAGCTGCCGGTCGATCTGCTTCTGGTCAGCGATGATGCGTCGGAGCAGACGCGACGCCTGTTCGCGTTCGGTAGCGGAGACGGACAGATCGTCGAACAATCGGCCGGCCACGCGCGCCAGGTCGGTCGATCCGGACATCTCCCATGCGTACAGGGCCTGAATCGCACGGGCACGCGAGCGTCGGCGCTCGCGGCTCTCAACCTTCGTCAGTCTCGACATCGAGCCGGTCGAACAGGTCGGCCATCTCGAGCGCCGCAAGCGCGGCGTCCCATCCCTTGTTGCCGTGGTCCCCGCCGGCGCGCGCGGTCGCCTGCTCCATCGTATCGGTGGTAAGCAGGCCGAACCCGACCGGCACATCGAACTCCGCGCTGGCAGCGGCGATGCCTCGCGCCGCTTCGCCCGCGACGAAATCAAAGTGCGGGGTCTCCCCGCGGATCACGGCGCCGACGGCGACGAGCGCGTTGTATCGCTCGCCCACAAGCAGACGCCGCACGGCCGACGGGAGCTCCCACGCGCCAGGCACCCAGACGACATCGACGTTGTCGAGCGCGACGCCATGCCTCAGGAGCGCATCCAGCGCGCCATCCACGAGCTGCTGCGTGATGGTCTCATTGAAGCGGCTGGCGACGATGGCGATCCGGCGGCCCTCCCCTTCCGGCCGACCACTGAACTCAGCCATTCACCAGGTGCAGCAGATGACCGAGCTTGGCACGCTTCGCTTCGAGATAGCCGGCGTTCTCCTCGGTCGTCGGAGCCTGGATCGGCACCTTGCCGACGACCCGCAGCCCGTAGCCCTCGAGTCCGACGAGCTTCTTCGGATTGTTCGTCAGCACGCGGATGCTGGTGAGCCCCAGATCCAGCAGAATCTGCGCGCCGATGCCGTAGTTCCGGAGATCGGGCTTGAAGCCAAGCTGCTCGTTTGCTTCGACGGTATCGTGACCGGCATCCTGGAGCTCGTAGGCCTTGAGCTTGTTGAGCAGCCCAATGCCGCGCCCTTCCTGATCGAGATAGACGATCACCCCGCGGCCAGCCGTGGCGATCATCCGCATCGCCGTCTCCAGCTGCCACCCGCAATCGCACCGCTGCGAATGAAAGACGTCACCGGTGAGACACTTGGAATGCATGCGCACCAGCGTGCCTTCATCGGCACTCTGCGACAGATCACCATGCACCAGCGCGACGTGCTCGTGATCATCGACATCGTTCTGATAGCCGATAATGCGCCACGCCCCGAAATCCGTGGGGAGTCTTGCTTCCGCGACGCGATGCACCAGCCGCTCCGTGCGCAGTCGATGCGCCACCACCTGCGCGACCGTCACAAAAGTCAGCCCGTGCGTTTCGGCAAACTGCTCCAGCGCGGGTCGTGTGGCCGTCGTCCCATCGTCGTTGAGCACTTCGCAAATGACGCCGGCGGGACTCAGCCCGGCGAGTCGCGCGAGATCAACGGCCGCTTCCGTGTGTCCCACACGCTGCAACACGCCGCCGTCGCGAGCGCGCAGTGGATGAATGTGCCCGGGCCGACGCAGATCACCGCGGACCGTGGCGGGATCGACTGCCACTCGGATGGTGGTCGCGCGATCGGCGGCGCTGATGCCCGTCGTGACCCCAAAACGCGCCCCGGCATCGATGCTGACAGTGAACGCGGTGCGCATGGCTTCGGTGTTCTCGTCACCCTGGGGCTGCAACCCCAGCTGATCGACGCGCTCGCCCGTCAGGGCCAGACAGATCATCCCCTTGGCCCGGAGCATAAAATTCACCATCGCGGGCGTGACGAGCTGCGCCGCGCAGATGAGATCGCCCTCGTTCTCGCGATCCTCATCGTCGGCAACGAGCACGAATTTGCCGTCGCGAATGTCGGTGATGGCCTGGTCTATCGTTCCAAAGGGCATGCGGTCTCCGTGAACTGCGTCGTGCGTGGAGCGGACTGCGGACTACGTGGGCGTCAATGGTTCAGCGTTCGTGCGCCACCAGTCAGGGCAAGTTAACGCCTTTCTGCATCAATCGCTGCACATGCTTCGCCAGGATGTCGGCTTCGATGTGCACTCGATCCCCGGGTTGCAGTGCGCCGAGCGACGTGTGGCGGGCCGTGTATTCGATCACCGACAATTGCAGGCGATTGTCCGCGGACAGGGCATTCACCGTCAGGCTCACGCCATCGATGCACACCGAGCCGTGGAGCACCATGAGGGCCGTCAGCTCACCGGGAATCTCGAGGTCCACCAGGAAGGCATCGTCCCGCATGCGAGCTTCCAGCACCAGTGCGATGCCATCCACGTGTCCCTGCACGATATGACCGCCCAGGCGGTCGGACAGGCGCAGCGCTCGCTCGAGATTGACACGCTGCCCTTCGGCCCACGCGCCAATCGTCGTCCGGCCCAGCGTCGTCACGACCGCGCCCGCCGTGAACCAGCCTGTGTCGCACTCGCGAACCGTAAGACACGCACCGTTGATCGCCACGCTCTCCCCGTCGGACAGATCGTCGTAGCGACATCGAATGCGCAGCACGAGGCCGTCGGCCGTGTGTTCCACCGATTCGATGGTTCCGATATCGTCGATCAGTCCGGTGAACATCAGCGCTGCATCGGTTCGAGCACCGTCATGAAATCATCACCAAGTCTCTTTCTGGCTAACACATCGAAGCGCAGCGCCTGTTCCAGCCGGCGACCGCCTACGTGTCCGAAGGCATTGAGTCCGCCGGCGCCGATAATGATGGGTGCCTGAAAGGTGACCAGCCGGTCCACGACGCCGGCATCGAGCAGGGCTCCCGCGAGTCGTGCACCGCCCTCCACCAGCAACGAGCGCACGCCGCGCCCGGCGAGCGCCGCCAGCCATTCGGCCAGCGAATCACCGGAGATGACTTCCACCCCGGCCGCTCGCAGTGTGTCCGTCCGTGCGGGCTGCGCGCGCCGGGAAACGAGTGCCGCGACTGGCGTCTTGAAGGCGGTCCGCACCAGGGCCGACTCCAGCGGCAACCGGGCCGACGAATCGAAGACGACCCGCAGCGGCGTCACTCGTGGACGCGCGCGCCCCCGTACCGTTAGTGATGGGTCGTCGACCATTGCGGTGCGTACGCCAACGGCGATGGCATCGCTGTTGGCTCGCAGTGCCTGCACCTCGCGTCGCGCCGCGGGCCCAGTCACCCATTGAGAACGGCCGGCCGCATCCGCGAGCGCCGCGTCGAGTGACATCGCGAGCTTGAGTTGGATCCACGGCCGGCCATCGACCCGATGATGAAACGGCGCGTTGAGAGCGCGCGACTCGTCGGCGCCATCGCCAATCATCACTCCCAGTCCGGCGGCGCGCAGGCGATCGGCGCCGCCGCCCGCCAGGGATGTCGGATCCGGCGCGGCGATGATCACGCGGGCAATGCCGGCGCGCAGGATTGCGTCCACGCACGGCGGTGTCTTGCCGTGATGCGCGCACGGTTCGAGCGTCACGTAGAGCGTTGCCCCGTTCGCCTGCTCGCCCGCGGCGTTCAGCGCTGCAACTTCGGCGTGTTGCTCGCCATAGCGCGCATGATACCCCTCACCCACAATCCCGCCGTTGCGGACGACGACGGCGCCGACCATTGGGTTCGGCGCCGTCTGGCCCCACCCTCTTCGGGCGAGACGAAGTGCCCGCCGCATTGGGGCGCTCGCGCGCTCCGTACGGCGGGTGTCCGTGTCTGTCACTCGCTAGAAACCAACGCGCAGCCCGACCGAGGCGTAGAGCCGCGACTTGTCTGGAGCTTCCGCCTCATTCTTCTCATCGACGAACCGGTTAAAGGTGGTAATGTCACCGCCGGAGACCTGGCCGATTTCTCCCGCCAGCTTGAACATGAACAGGTTCAGGGAGAGGTTCGCGAACAGGTTACTCCGGGTGACTTGCTGATCGAAGGTTGCGAGCGGTTGATCGCCTGTGGAAGCCCGGCAGACGAGAATGACCGGACAGGCCTCGTTCACGACGGCTCCGATCTCGGCGGACGCGTCGTACTTGTCCATGCCATAGCCGGCGGCGAGTCCGAGGAACAGCAGCTTCTTGCTCGCGACAATCCGCCACGATGAGGCTGTGATATCGAGCTCGCGAACGTAGACGGAATCACTCAACGCAGCGTTATTCGGGTCTTTGATCGTACCGGTGATGTCCAGCTTTGGGAGGCCGCGCATCAGATAGCTGACGGAAACTCCCGGCACAACTTTCCCTTCCTGCAGGATGCCAAGTCGCGCGCCGTAGCCGAGCTTGAGTGAGCCATCCGGCGCCTTCAGGGTGAATTCGTCACCCTTTTCTGCGTCGCCGAACTCGGGGATGTACGTCGCGCTGACCAGCAGGTCGACGCCACCCAGGTGAGTGACACCCAGCGGAATACCCTTGAAGAGTCCAATCGCGAGATCCACGGCAGGCATCGGTACCGGCAACTCTTCCGTCCGAAGAGTCGACTGCCGCGCGGCGCCAGTATCCGGGCGGGAGCCTGCGTCCAGGGCCGGAACTGCCCCCCGGACCGCCGTTAACCGCAGGCCGAAGGAGAAGTCGCCAAGCCCTCCGAGCGTGCTACCCTGACCGAGCGTGGCGTTGCCACCGGCGATCGCGGTGCCCAGCTGCGGCGCCATGAAGTTGAAGATGTCGACCGCCTTCTGGCAGGCATCCTGAAGGAGCCGGCGTTGATTCGTGGGGTCGGAAGAGGTGGAGGTGCATGCTGCATCGGGCTGCGTCTTTCCCTGCGCGTGCACGGCGGAAGCAGCGGCGACCGACAATGCCGCGATACCGACCAGGCGTCTGATCATGTTTCGAAAGCTCCTATCTGAGGATGACTCGGCCAGCACCGGCCGAGGTACGTCCAAGGGTCCAGGCATGCACGCCCGCGTGGCCGGCACTGGCCACGATGGCGTCCACATGGTCGGCGTCGGCGATGACCACCATGCCGACACCCATGTTGAACGTGCGGAACATGTCGGCGTCCGCCACCCGGCCCATCGCCGCGATCGTTCGAAAGACGGGCAACGGCGTCCACGAGCCGCGGT
>JBKJRV010000146.1:0-3303 GCA_046593115.1 Gemmatimonadaceae bacterium | reverse complement strand
GATTACTGTCGGGATCCGTCTTATGAGAATCAATCGTGCCGGTCATCGGACGCCTTCTCCTGTCCGCCGCACCGACGGCGGTGGCGGGACGATTGCGCCACGCGCATTGGCTCGCGGAAGCAGTCGCGCCGGTGGGTGGAATGCCTTGTGGCCCTTCGTATCGTAGGGCACATCGCTTGCGGCACCGCCAAGTGGCCAGTCGTCGCTCTTGCCGGGTGAATCGGGGCGAGGCTGTGCATTGATGTAGGCGGCCAGATCGAAGGCCTGCTGGTCGGTAAGCGAGCCCCGGTTGTTCTGCGGCATGAAGTGACGAATGAAGGACGCTGCGCGTTCCTGGCGCGCCATCGACGCGCCGATGCTATAGGATCCGGGTCCCCAGAGCGCCGGGAAGGCAGGTGGGTTGCCCTGGCCATCGACGCCGTGGCACACCGTGCAGGTCGCGGCGAAGAGTTGGGCGCCGCGAGTACCGTCGCCGGTGAGCGCCGGCATCTTCGGCATGCCCTCTCCGGCCACGCGAGCACCGATGGGCACGCCGGTCGAAATGAACGCCAGGTAGGCGACGATGTCCTGCATTTCGCGGCTGTCGCTCGGCAGCCGGTTACCGGCGAGACTGCGCGTAAAGCAATAGTTCACGCGGTCTTCAATGGGAATGACGGCGCCGCTTCGATCCATGTACTTCGGAAAGCGCGCGTGCACTCCGGCGAGAGAGGCCGCGTTCCGGCGACGGCCACCTTCGATGTGGCAGCTCACGCACTGGATGTTGCCGGGCGCGAAGGCCGGCAGACTGTCGGTGGTGTGCGTGAGGAGCGCGAGCCCTCGACGAATCGACGCGCCCATCGGGCCTGCCGGCATCGCGGAATCCATCGGCGGCACATAGTCGATTGGTGTGGCTGAGGTCGCGACACCTGGTTTTCCAATGGCTGGATCCGTTCGTCCCGCCGGTGACGCCGCGGAATCAACAACTTGGAGTTGGCGGTCAGGCTGACCACAGGCTGCGAACATCAGCAGCGCGAGAGCCGCGCTGCCGTACCCTGCGCGCCCGTTGCCGATGACACGCCGGCTCCCGGCGATCCACCCTCGAAGAGGGTCAAAGTGCAGGAGCATGTGATCATCCTTCCATGAAGTGGATGACACCATCGCGGTGATCACCGCGACTCAGGAGTCGTGTCGGTCGGTCGGGCCCGACTCTGCGGCTCGCCGAATTTGGCATGCGTCCTGTCGCGCGGTCAATGCGGCAGTCGAGAGCGCAACGCCCCGTACACCCACGTCCCGGCAATGGCGCTCATTAATGCGACGGCCATGACACCGACGCCGCTGCCGAGGAGTGCCAGCAGCGGACCCGGACATGCCCCGACCAGCGCCCAACCCAATCCGAAAATGGTGCCGCCAAGCCAGTAACGCGTTCCGCGGCCCATGTCCTTCGGCGGTATGACGATCGCCTGTCCGTCGAGGGATCGCAGCTCGCGACGCCTGACAATCTGCAGTCCCGCCGCCGCCGTGATGACCGCCGAACCCAGAATCCCGTACATGTGGAAAGCCTGGAAACGAAACATCTCCTGCACTCTGAACCACGAAATAACCTGCGACTTCGTCAACACGATACCGAACAGCACGCCAAGAACCAGATAGATGAGCAGCGTGCGAACCGGTTGGACCACACGATCGGCGGCGCTGGTGGATGGTGATGGGGCTATTCGCATATGCGTCAGGCTCCCAGAAGAAGAGGAAGCACAAGCCACGTCCCGATCAGGCCGCCGGCGAAAAAACCCGCCACGGCCACAAGGGATGGCAACTGCATGTCGGCGAGTCCGGAAATGCCGTGCCCCGAGGTGCAGCCGCCGGCGTAGGCGGTGCCGAACCCAACGAGGAATCCGCCACCGACGATCATGACGATCCCTGGACCGGTCATCAGTGCACTCCATGAGAAATATTCCGTGGGCACAAGTCCACCCAGATCATGAATCCCCAAAGCACTCAGACTGTCGCGGGCCGCGGCGCTCAGTGGCACATCAGCGTTGCCGTTGAGGTACAGGCCGGCGACCGTTGCACCCACCAGGATCCCGAGCGCAAAAACGAGATTCCAGATGCCCTTCTGGCGCCAGTCGTAATTGAAGAACTCCAGCCGTGCGGGCAGCACGGCCGCACACAGATGGCGAAAGTTGCTCGATACACCGAACATCCGATTGCCGGCGACGAGCAGGGCCGGAACCAGGAGTCCTATGAGCGGGCCGGCGACATACCAGGGCCATGGCTCACTCAGCGAGCGGATCATCGCACTGATCATGACGCGGCCAGCAGCCGCCGACGGCCTTTCATCTCTCGCTCCAGTTGCCCGCACATGATATCGCAGAGCTTAAACACGTGCGCATCCGCCAGGGCGTAGTGCACAAACAACCCTTCCTTGCGACGACGGACGAACCCGAGGCTGTGCAGCAATTGCAGATGCTTGGACACGTTGGCCTGTCCCAGTCCCGTTATGGAGACCACTTCGTTCACGGTCATCTCGCGGCTCCGCAGGGCGCTGAGAATCTGGAGCCGCGCCGGCTCGGCCAGTGCCTTGAACCGCGCCGCGACCAGATTGAACAGCTCGGGCGTCATGGGCCGCCTACTCACGACTCCACCCCATGGCGGCGCTCTTCCACGCGGCGAACCCGCCGGTGAGGTTGATGACTTCCGGGATGCCCCAGGCGGCGAGGAGGCTGACCGCGATGGCCGAACGCGCACCGCTCTGACAGTGCACGACGAGAGGTTTGTCGCGGGGAATCTCGTCCAGTCGCGCAGCGAGTTGGCCGAGGGGAATGTTAGGCACGTCAGCAAGGTGGCCTGCCTGCCACTCGGCCTGATCGCGAACGTCAAGCACATTCACTTCACTTCGGCGTATTCGCTCCGAAAGCGTGGTGACGTCGATGTGTGGCACGACCGCCAACCGGCCCTGATCCTCGCGCCAGGATCCGAGCACGTCACTGCCAAAGAAGCCGGCGATGCGGTCCAGACCGATCATGGCGAGATCCCGCGTCGCTTCGAGCAGACAATCAGCGCATTCGTCATCGACGATCAGGTAGAGATCACGATTATAGGGAATCAGCCATCCCGCCCAGGTCGTGAAACGCCGGTCGAGGGGAATGTTGATCGTTCCCGGAACGTGTCCGGCAGCGTAGACAGCGGCAGGGCGTACGTCGATCACGAGCGCTCCCGTGCTGATGATATCGGCGAGGTGTGCCGGCGGAATCCGTGGAACCTTGCGGATATCATCAGCACGGGAGCGCTCGTGATCGACGTACGCCCTGCCGCTGTCTACGCTGC
>JBKJRV010000325.1:0-12993 GCA_046593115.1 Gemmatimonadaceae bacterium | reverse complement strand
TCTGCTCCTTGCCTTTCGACCCGAGGGCGATTCGCTGGTTGCCGCAGGGAGCACGCGTCTTCCCGGCCGCGCCCGGAATGTCGCCGCCAGAGATCAGCTCGTTGCGGTAGCGATGGGAGAAGGCGGGGTGGTGCTTTATGATGTCTCGGACGCCGCTCAGCCCCGCGAGCGAGGCCGATGGAGCTCTGCGCGTTTCGTGTACTCGGTGTCGATCGCTGGCGACCGTGTGTTTGCGGCAGGCGGGCTCGATGGCGTGTACGTCCTCAGCATTACGGCAAATGGGCTGGAGACCTTTGGCCTCGCGCGCGAACTTGGCTTCGCTACCCTGCTGGTGTCGCGCGGAACGCGAACCTATCTCGTTGATCGTTCCACCAACTCGCTCCGGCGAATTCCTTCCGATTTCAAGCAATGAACCGCAAGAGTGCCGTTCTCGCGCTTATCGCCGCCATCGCCTGCACCTCGCCCGGGAGCGCCCGACAGGTACCCAGCGACAGCGGGTCCGCGGAGCCGGTGGAGGCAGCGGCCGCGAACACCGTGGCGGAAGTTTCCTCAGGGGACGCTGGTGATAGTGTCGTCCGCGACATGCAGCGCCGCGCCGATCGCTCGCGCATCATTGGCGATACGCTGGCGCCGGTGTGGATGGTCGAGGTCAGCGACTTCCAGTGTCCCTACTGCAGCCGTTTCCACGTCGAGAGCTACGCGGAGATTCATCGCGAGTACATCGCAACCGGGCGAGTAAAGCTGGCGTACGTGAATTTCCCTCTGCCCATGCATGAGCATGCGTGGCCTGCCGCGGAAGCGGCACTCTGCGCGGGTGCACAGGGCCGGTTCTGGGAAATGCACGATGCCCTGTTTCGCACTCAGGCGGTGTGGAGCGCGATGCCTTCGGTCATTTCGCTGTTCGATTCCACTGCCAATGGCGCGGGTGTGAAGCTGCCGGCGTTTCAGCGGTGCATGCGCGATCGCGTCATGCGCGGACTCGTGCAGCAGGACTTCGACCGTGGACAGACGAGCGGGGTCCGTTCCACTCCGACGTTTTTCATTGGCGACACCGCCATGACGGGCGCGCAACCCATCGCGGAGTTTCGGCGCGTGCTCGACGCCGCGCTCGCGAGAGCCGCCCGGGGGCGCGGTTCGCGGTAGGTGGTCCGGCCGATCATTGAAGGGCTATACGACGCCGCTGGCCGGATTGCGAGCGCGTTAGCGACCGTCGTTCCGGCTGGCGGCTCAAAACTCCGCCGCACGGTGCAGGGACGTCGAGGTGTCCGGGCGCGATACGCCGATTGGGCCAAACGCGCGCGCGCCATCAATCGACCACTGCTCTGGATGCACGCGCCGTCCGTTGGTGAAGGACTTCAGGCGCGCCCGGTGCTCGAGATCGTGCGACGCGAGCGCCCCGACGTGCAACTTGCATACACCTATTTTTCGCCGAGCGCCGTGACGTTTGCTGCGTCGCTCGATGTCGATTTTCGGGACTACCTCCCCTTCGATACCGCCGGTAATGCGGACGCAGCATTGGCAGCCCTTCGACCTGCCGCGCTCGTTTTCAGCAAGCTCGACCTGTGGCCGACACTGGCTCTGCGCGCATCGGAACTCGGCGTACCGCTAGGCCTCGTGAGCGCCACCGTGTCCCCCGGATCGGCGCGCCTCCGCAATCCGGTGCGCTGGCTGCTACAGCCCGCGTACGCGCGGTTGGATCTGGTGGGTGCGATCGCCGCGGATCACGCAGAGCGGCTCATTCGCATGGGCGTCAGTAGAGACGTTGTTCGCATTACTGGCGACACACGGCACGACCAGGTATGGGCACGCTCCAGTGTACCGGACCGCGCTTCGCCGATACTCTCCACCCTCCGCAGCAATCGGCCGACGCTGGTGGCCGGCTCCACCTGGCCAGCCGATGAGCAGGTGTTGCTTCCGGCATGGGCCGATGTCCGGGCACGCGTACCACACTCGCAACTGATCATCGCACCGCACGAGCCTTCGGCCGCTCATCTGACGGACCTCGATCGAAAACTCGATGAACGGGGATGGAGCCGCGCACGCGTGACGGAACGGGGAGCGAGAGACGCGGACGTCATCATCGTGGACCGCATGGGCATGCTCGGGGACCTGTACGCCCTCGCTGACGCCGCCTACGTGGGCGGAGGCTTCCACGCCGCAGGACTGCATTCCGTGCTGGAGCCGGCGGCGTTCGGCGCTCCTGTCCTGTTTGGACCGCGATTCAGCAACAGCCGCGACGCCGAAGCGTTGATCGCCTGCGGCGGGGGCATTACTGCAGCAAATTCGGACAATCTCGCGGAGTCGCTGGTGCGATGGCTCGGGGATCCGGCAGCGCGCGGCGCTGCGGGAGATCGAGCTCGCCAGAGCGTTCGGGACGGGCTGGGCGCCGCTGAGCGCTCGGCGGCCATCGTGCTCGAACTACTGGATCGTGCCGGCCAGACTGCTGTCGGACGGGATCGCGCCCGGTAACCACTGCCGAATGGGAACGCGCCGGTTACCGCTGGCGCATGAGATCGCGCGCCGGCTTACAGCTGAGGGATGGGATCGCGCGCCGCTTATCGCTGAGGAATGGGATCGTACGGGACTAACAGCTGCCTACGAGGTCGCCGCTGGCTCTGTTACCTCCGGCTCGAGCAGAGCCGATTCTGGTCCGCTATGTCGAATGGGGCGATGCAGATAGAAACCCTGCACGAGGTGCACGCCGAGTGATTGCACCGCGGCGAATTCCTCGGCCCGCTCGACACCCTCGGCGATGACCATGGCCCCGTGATCGTTCGCGAAGCGCACCATGGACGCCACGAGGTTCTGCTTGATGAAGTTGGTGTCGATGCAGTTGATGAGCGACATGTCAAGCTTGATGAAGTCGGGCTCGAGGTTGGCGATGGAGCCAAGTCCGGCGTATCCGCTGCCGGCATCATCCACGGCAAACCGGTAGCCGTGCTCGCGAAACGCCTTCAGCCGCTCCTTAAACTTTGGGTAATCCTTGATCGCGGTGCGCTCGGTGATCTCGATGACGACCCGATGTGGCTGCTTCACTTCGTTCTCGGTGAAGGCAGGATCCGAGAAGTCGTGAGGGTCCACGTTAAGGAAGAGGAGCTCGTCATTCGTGAGGCGCGCTTCCATTCCCTCGATCGCCCGTGCCCGGCACAATCGGCTGAGCTCCCAAATGAGGTCGCCGTCAGCGGCGACTTCAAACATGACCTCGGGGCTTCTGAGACTGCGCCGAACGCCACGCGCCAGCGCCTCGTAACCAAAGATCTTCCGTGTCTCGGCCACCACAATCGGGTGGTAGTCGATGTACACACCGCGGTCACGGAGGCTGTCTTTCAGGTCAGTGATGCGCCGCCCACGCTCACGCTGCTCGACGCTCTTGGCGTTGTTGGCCGCTTCACGGATTCCGCGATAGATGAGGCGCTCCAGGCGCACCTTGGGATTGTAGTAGACGTGGGAACGGCCCACGTAGATGTCAATCAACGCACCGACGTCTTCGCCATGGGTTGCTTCGATCTTGCTTGCCACATGCTGCTGGAGCTGAACCACCAGGGTAGTGATCTCCGGATCGGTGGCGGCCGCGACGTCAGGCAGTGGCACGTGAAAGAAGATGAAGTCATCATCATTGGCAAAGCTGGTCGTCACGCGCGACGCGCTGAGCGCGCTATCGGTGAGGAATTCGCGCACGGCGCTCGCGGTGGTTTCGAGCACGGCATCGAGCTTTTCCCACCCGTAGATCTCCTCGATCTTCGAGTAGCGAACGAAGTTCAGGTAGAGCACGACCATCTCGCCGCGCTCCTTGATGAGCGAGCGCGTTCGCTCGATCGCCACCGGGAGGGTCGGCAATCCGGTGAGCCCATCGTAGAGCATTCGCTCGTATTCCGCCCGCTCGACGCGATCCGCGAGCGCATCACCCGTCGGAATGGTGCGCGAGATAGCCGAGCGCACCCGGGCCGCAATTTCTTCGCTGGGGGCGGGGATGCGATACCACTCATCCACGCGCAACTCCACCGCGCGTCGCCGGGTCGTCTCGTCGCGTGATCCGACAATCGTTGGAATACCGCGCTCACGGGCACGCTCCACGGCTTCCCGCATTGCCGTTGGATTATCCGTCGTGATCAGGACGGCACGAACGTCGGGCAATTGCTCGATGAGCAGCGAGAGGTCGCGCTCGTGCCTGACACTGACCTGCCAAGTCTCGAGCAGTACCACCGCCTCGGCGATCGCGGAGTCGTCGCTGTCGGTCAATAAGACGGAGAGTGTCACTCGCGCGCGATCAGGGTTTGCCCGGCAGCATCGCGGCATTCCGCTCGATGGTCTTTGCCAGTTGCGGCAGGTCGAACGGCTTCTCGACGTAATCGTCTGCGCCGGTCTGAAGCGCCTCGCGCTTGTCATCCCACGCATTGAGGGCGGTGACCATGATGATGCGGATGGAGCGACCGAGCACGGGGTGTTGCTTCATCAGGCGGCATGTCTCCCAGCCGTCCTTGCCCGGCATCATGACGTCGAGCAGCACGATGCTTGGCTTGGCGGTGTCGAGGAGGCCGAGGGCTTCCTCACCACTGTAGGCCACCGTGATTGGATAGCCCTGAGCTTCGAGATACTGTCGCATGATCTCGGCGTTGTCCTTGTTGTCATCGACGACGAGAATCGGAATGCGCGCCGGATCAGTCATGGTGAGATTGGATAGGAGCCTCTACGGTTTTCGATTAACGCACCCGCCGCAGTGCGTACGACAGACCAAGCCCGAAGATGGAGCTTCTGGTTCCCAGCGCGTCCGTACGCCGCTTTGCTCCGCTCTCGAAACCCAGCGTCGCGCCAAAACGCCCACCGAAGGATACATCGACGCCCGCCGCGAAACGGAACAGGCCAGCAGAAACATCCTTGGTTCCCGAGGAAATACTATAGCGCTGGTACGACGGCGCGGCGTGGACGGACACACCCAGCGACCCGATAGGACGTTGATATCCGGCCGCAACACCCAGGATGGCCACGGACTGGTGGGCAAAGCGCCAGGTGCCGAAGCCGCCGAAGGCACCGACGCCAAGCGCACCCTGCAGGAGATGAAGCACCGGGACAGATACCCTCCCGCCATAAGCGGCGCTGGAGGTGGTGTCATCGGGCTTGGCCGATCCGACCCCGCCGCTGATGGCGAAGCGACCACTCCCGGGTGCCCAGGCCACCGCGGCCGCGTACCCGGTCAGATCCACGGCGCGTCCGTAGTTGAGTCCTACCGTTATTCCGGGGTTGGCGAAGGCGTTCTGCAGAACCGGAAGCCCGGGAAGCTGCGAAGCGGCAGAAGCGGGGACCAGAAACGCGAGCCAAAGGACTGCCAGGAGGCGGCGCGAAATGGTGGAACAATTCAATACAGGACTCCGGTTGGAGTGACATGGAATCGCATATGTCGTGCAAGAGCCGAAGAGCGGCGCCACTGCGATGCAGCCTGCCAGCGCACAGTCGTGATCTTCGATTCCGCGAGTGCGATGAATCCCCGAAAGCAGCCCAGCCGCGCGCGCGCCATGGCACCGGCGCACAAACAAAACGCACAGCGCATATTGCGCTGTGCGTCCCGTCTTCAGCCCGAAAGCGATCTAGCAGCTTCCCGGCTTGTTCACACATCCGGAAACGGTGCCGGACAGAATGATGGTTGGTGAGGCGGCTTCCACTCCCTGCTTGGTCTCGAGAGTCACCAGGATGTTCTGAAAACCGGCAAACGGGTTTGCGCCCGGCAATCCGGCTGACGGAACGCGCGCGTCAACCCGAATGGCGGCGGCAAGGATGGAGGGTGGGGTTACGAGTACTACGGGATCGACGACGCTGACGTCAGCATCGATGAGCGATACCTGCCGCCGTGGAAACGGAGCCGTTTGGGGACCAACGAGCAGGGTGTCGATAGCCGCTCCTAACGTGTCGCGTTTGACGACCGCCACCGCATAGAAATACCCGATGGGCGGGCGCGCGAGCGACGAATCATCTACGATGAGAATTGGCCCACGGATGCCGGCCAAACCTCGACCGGTAGCGGTGAATACGTAGGAGCTGTCGGTCCGCGGATGAAAGCGACCGAAGAGCAGGGCTCGGCTGGTCGTTGTCGGCTCGTAGCGCGCATACAGCGGACGCGCATCGCTCGGCGCGGCTGCAGTAGCTGACGTCTCGATGGACAAAAAGACCACGTTGAAGTCGGTGCGCACGTTCGCGCCAACAGAGGCGCGATTGACAACGATTTCCACCCGGGTGCTCGGGCCGCCTGCTGTGAACGTCGACACAGATGGGGTCGTGCTCAGCGTGGTATCCTTGCCGATTGGATCACCCGTAACCAAATCGATGGTCGTATCGCGCCGGATCACGAAGACCGTCCCGGTAGCCTTGGTGACACTGGCGAGCACGGAATCGGAGCCGGGCGTAGCACCGGCGACGACCTTCGCCAGCCACACCTGGTAGGCACCCGACGCGAGCGGTTCCAGGCCAGCAAACCGCACCCGAATGGAGGTATCGATTCCAGCGGCCGTGCGGGTCAGTGTCCCGTTGGGAACGTTTCGGCCGTCCGCGGCGAGCCGGGAGTCGTAGCTTGGCACGCCAAATGGCGTAAGCACGGACGTGCGCTCCACGTCACACGCACCGAGCATACCAATGCCGGCGAGCGCCAGGCTGGAGAGGAGAACGCGGCGGTTCATCGGTTATCTCCGTCGTTGCCTTCCACACCAGCGCCCGGGGAGAAGCTGAATCCGAGGCTGAACACCAGATTATTCAGGGACGTCTTGGACTCAGACACTTTCGGCACGTCTTCGTTAAACCGTGAATTCAAGAGAGCCGCGCTGGTATTGGGGTTGAGTCGTCGCCGATCGAAGTCGGTGTAGATGAGATCGCGCACTTCCAGAATGAGACCGGAGCGGCGGCCGAGACCGATATTGATGCCGCCGCCCAGCTGGAACGCCATCCGCGAAAACTGGCGGGGGGCAGCGTTGGCCTGGGGGTCCATGTAAATCTTGTAGCTGCCGACTCCGCCCGTGACGAACGGACTGAACCGCCCCACTGGAAAGCGGGCAGTGGCGTTGACGGATGCATCCAGAATACTCAGCGGCTGCTGAACGGCGAAAAGGAATGTGGTATCGCCGAAGCGCAACTGCGAGATGAAGTTCGAGCCCTCGGTAACGGTGCGAGACACCATCAGGCCGGCGCCAACAGAAAACATCCGGGTGAAATTGTACATCGCATCGACACCCACAGCGCCGGCATCCTTAATCGCGGACGCGTCGTCGTATCGGATGTAGCCACCGCGAGGCGTGATTTGGAACTGCCTCGAGAAGGTCTGGCTCTCCGCTACGCTCGTCACTGCAGCCAGCGAGATCAGACCGACAGCCGTTGAAATTCTCATGTGGTTCCAGCTCCTGGTCGGTTTATGCACGCGGGCATTAACGCCCGAGCTCGAATGAGAACACCTGGACATTCTGCAGATCACCGAGCGACGTGTACGCGTAATCGAACTTCAAGCCACGGCCGGCCAGCGGGAGCCGCACGCCCAGACCACCGGAGAGGCCATAGGTTCCTCTCAGTGCTTTTTCATCCTCGCCGAGTGCAGCGCGCTCATCGTTGAAAAAACGCTTGCCAAGTCGGACGAACACCAGGTCCGCAAAACCGTATTCGAGGCCGAATGCCAGCTGTACGTCGGTGTCGATGGCGTCGTTGAACGCTACTTCTCCCGAGAGCGACTGCCTGCCGCCACCCGATCCCAGCAGCGAGCCAGCGCGTCCATACAGATCGGTGCCGACGGAGAACCGGAACAGCGTCGGCAATTCGATATCCGCGGTGTTGAATTCAGACTTGGTGATCTGATTCGACACGTTGTCGTCGTCGATGCGCCGCTCCAGCAGCGTGCCGCTCATCCGGGATGCGGAACCGATATTCTGAATCGTGGCGCCAATGCTCAGTCCATAGATGCCGGTACGGAACTGCGTGCCGAGATCGACCGCGAGCCAATTGATGCTGGCGTCATTGATGCCCTCGGACACGTACTTGACATGCCCGCCGAGGTCGAGCCGGTCGGTGAGCCGGCGCGCATAGCCGAGGCCGATGGCGCTGGATCCCCAGTTAAACGTGCTGCCGCGCGCCGGATCATCGGCGCGCGGGCTGTTCTCGTCGGTGCGGGCGATATCGCCGGAATTCAATGAAATGAAACTCACGCCCAGCGCGCCGCCTGCAAAGGGCAGCGAGACACCGGCAAAGTTATGCGTGATGTCGAGGTCCTGATACAGATCGCCGCGAGTGACCGCAACCGAGAACTGCTCGGCGCTCGCCGCGCCCGCAGGGTTCCAGTACCAGGCGGTTGGGCCATCGACCAGACTGGCAACCGCGCCTCCCATGGCAGTGGCGCGTGCACCGACTCCCAACTGCAGGAAGTTGGCGCCGCGTGTGCCCTGACGGGTAGGCGGGTTGTCCGGCCTCGGCTGGAGGCCGTCGACGGGAAGATTCTGAGCGGCGAGAGAAGCGGGCACCGCGATCGCGGCCACTGCCGCGCGCAGCATGAGCATTTGGAAGCTAGGCATGTTCCGTCTCCCTTAGCGGATTACCACGAACTTACCGCGCACCTGCTGGGGCTTGCCCGCCGCGCTTTTCGTGGAGATAACGTAAATGTAGAGGCCAGAGGCGAGGTCAGTGCCCTCACGACTGCGCAGATTGTACGGCAGGTCGCCTGTCCCGTTGAGATCAGCCGCCGTCCAGCTCAACTGCTGCAGGAACTGACCGCTGACCGAGTAGACGCGCAGCATGCCGGTTTCAGGAACATTCGTGAACAGGATTCGCGAAATGCCCTGTCGGCCGCTCGACACTTCGTCGAACTGCGACTGGAAGACATAGGGGTTTGGTACAACCCGGATCCGTGACTTTTCCGCCCGTGTGAGGAAGGGACGCGTGCTGGCGGTCGGCGTCACGTTGAAGCTGACCTTGCTCGCGACGGAGAACGGCATCCGATAGTCAACAATCAGCCTGGTGTTCGGCTGATAGTTGAAATAGCCGGTAGCGCCCCGGGTCCCGAACTTCAGCGGGTTACAGCTGACCGGGGCATTGCATCCGAGCACTACCGGGCCGAGAGCAACAATCGTTGCCGGCACCTTGAACGCCAGATTCGTGGTCGGATCGACGACCACGCGGCCACCGGCGATGCTGTCCCGCGCATACGTCTGCAGGACAATGAACTCGTCGCCGGGCACCCACTCCAGCGAATCGATGGCAATGCGCAGGGTGTCGACGCCCGCCCCCAGCCGCAGCGTGTTCGTCCTGCCCCTCGCCCGCCGACTGATCATTGCCACCGTGGTGGTGCGACCGTTCGAACTGTCGGTGACGGTGAACGGGAACTTGACCGCCAGCAACGGCAGCGTGGACGTATCGTTTGCCACTGTCAGCAGCGACGCATCTGCAGGGAACTGCCGGAGGTACGCCCGCTTCGCCTCTATGGTGACGTCCCCGACCGAAGCATCCGGACGAGCCGCCAGGGAGGTTGTGACGATACCCGCCGTGTTGGCGAGATTCACAGTGTCGAACGTAAAGGGTGCGCCCGGACCGAAGGCGTCGGACTGGAAGTTGAAGATGAACGTCCCGCTGGTGTTGTTGCGACGCACTGACGATGCCTGCACGTACTGCACGGCACTCGCCATCACGTTGACGTTCAGCGTGTCGCCATTGGGAAGCAGCACGCGCTCGAAATCGATATCCCCATCCAGCGCCGTCGTCTGGTCGAGGGCGACGGTAAATCCGGGGAAATCCGAGCGACTGACAAACTCATCCGGCGTAGTCGGATTATCACCCGACACTTCCGTCGAGACGAACAGTGGCTGGTTGGCAGCCGTCGTCAGCACGAAGCCCAGACCATCGAGCCTTGTCGTGGTAAGCCGAACACCCGCACTCGTCGTCGTCGTGGAGGACGTGACCGTGCCCGCGATCTGTACCGGTGTGGACGAGACAAAGGTTTCCGTGGAGGAAATCACTTCGGGGCCGTTGACACCGGCTCGGCTGGCGTTGGGGATCACGTCGAGCGCGAAGACTGAATCGACGGTCGCACCCGAATTGATATTCAGGTACTGCTTCACGATGAAGCGATTGGCAAAGGTGGCCGTGTACGTACCGCCGGTAACCCGGTTGCCAAAGCGCACTTCCACCGGAGCCGTGGCGTTTCCGGACGCGAAGTTGAATACCGAGATGCGGGCCGGCGTGGCACCTGCCGCGAGACTGATCGGCACATACACCTTCGCCGTGCTGGGACCCGAGCGCTGCAATGAACCCGAGATCGTATCCGTCAGTACGAACTCACGAACGCCGTTGGGTGCGGACACATCATTGATGACGGTCCGGAAGCCGCGGGAGCGGGTGACGAACGAGTACAGATACGTCCGTCCGCCAATGACGTTGTTATCACGGAACGAATTCGGAATGGCGCCGTTGGCGGTCGTGTCAGCGGTGATGATCGCATACGGCTGGAAGCCGGCGCCAATCAGCTTGCCCGTGGGACCAATCGCGGGATCGCTGTCGCAATCGGCATCGGCGGTGAATGTCGCGCCGTTATCGCACGACTTGTAAATGTAGAGTTCCGAGAAGTTGTTCACCGCGCGAGCCAGAATTTCATCGGCGAGCGCCGGGTTCTGCGTTCGCAACGCGACCAGGTTCGCGGCGGTGGAATTCTTGAGCTCCGTGCCGAACTTGAAGAGGAATGGATCGACGAACTTCTCGGGAGCGTTGGAATAGTAGATCTGCACGAAGGGCGCGCCGATCTCGGTCGCCTGTACTTCGGTTGCCACCACCTGAGGCGGTGGCGGTGCCGTAGGCGTGAGGTAGAAGCCCATATAGGCGTCGATCACGCTCGCCACGGTCGCTTCGAAAGATGCGGAATCGGGACCGCCCACGAACGCGTACACGAATGCCGTCGTATCGCCTGCCTTCAAGGCGAACGGTCCGGCGGTCATGACGCCGCCTACATTGCTGTAGCTGTTCACCTGCCGGCCAGGCATGGTGTCCGCCCACACCTTCACGCAGCCCTGCGTATGGCAGCTGTCGTAGAAGAGCGTGTCGCTAACTCCATCGTTGTTGTAATCCCAGTTCCCCGGCGTATAGCGATTGAACTTGCCATCGCGCGTCGGGAAGGACTTGCTCCGGAAGGTTCTCCAGTATTCGTTGTTCGTCAGCGAACCAAGCGAGCGACCATCCAGCACGTTGTCTTCGGTGGACGAAATCAGTCCGAAACCGCGCCGGTCGTTCACGTTGATCGTGGTGGCCCAGCAACCGCCAAAGCCGCACATATGACCGTGATTGAACCCGATCGTGTCGTCGGCGAACCGGCTGGCCGGATTGAAGAACGGCCCCGGCTTCGACAGGAGCTTGTTCCGCAAGTCGCCGATGGGCGACTTGAGGGCAATAATGCCGACGGCGCCGCTGGCAAAGCCCAACAACTGGCAAGAGAAGCCACCGGCCGGTGTGGCACCGTTGCAGGTGGTCGAGCCGCTCGTTCCGATGGAGGCCACCTTAACGATGCTCTGGGACGGAACATAGTGGACCTGACTCCGCTGGAATGCTCCCCAACCGGGCGCGAGGCCCATGTACAGTGAGTCGTAATCGACGCCAGGCGCGCCGTACAGCGCAGCGCTCTTGTTGACGACGGTTGCCTGATAGAACACCGCGTTGGCAATGGTCGGCAAGCCGAAGGTGAACGCCTCGAACCGGATATCGAGTCCGAGGGGATAGCCGTTAATCGTCGGGTTGGTTCGTGGACCAATCTTGGTCACCTTGCCGTACGAGGCCAGTATTTCCGTGTACGAATCGTTGATCTCGCCGTACGTCGAGAAATCGCCGAGGAATCGGGTCTGGTCCTTTTCGCTGTCGGGGATCCTGAAGTAGTCGAATCGGAAATTGTTCGGATCGGCGTTGAACGCCCTGATGTACGCTGAATCCGGAATCGGCCGCGGGCCACGGAAGCCTTCGGAGCCATGCGTCACCGTGCAGGTGCTGCCGGCGAGCAGGGAGGCGCCGGTGGTCATATAACCATTCAGCGGTGACGAGTTGTCCCTGCAGCTGCCATCATCGGTGGCCGCTTCGCCCTTGAACAGCGCGCCGAGCGTTCCATCCTTCGGCCCGAACTCGGAGCGTCCTGCAAACAACGCGAAGTTGTGGAGGTGCGTGTACGTGATGCCATTGCGGACCGACGCGCCGATATCAGGATAGAGTTTGCGGATTTTCCGGAATTCGTTAGGGGGTGTACCGGCGGACCAGAGGATTTCAAAGATGTTGAACTGGTAGTTGCCGCCACCAATGTCCACGTCTCCGCACTCACCCAGATTGAAGCCGTCGGCGCACGGGCCGAGGTTCGAGAGAATCCATCCGAACTGACCCGAGCCCTTCATGCCGGTGCCCGCCAAATCTCCGTTCGCAAACAGGGAGAACCCCTTCCTTTTGCCGCGGGTGTGGTCGGGGGTGCCATCCTCACTGAGTACCACATTCCGCTGCGGACTCGTCGATCGCTGAGCGTCGGCGGCCGAAGCGGTGCCGAGCGCCAGAATGGCGACCAGCGCCATTCTCCGCCCGACCCACGTTTCACGAGAGAAATGCCTCATCCGTTCATCCTTGAAAGGGAGCGCCCGCGCGAGCCGAGACGGCTCGCGCGTGTGCTCGGTCTGGTTGCTCAGAACGTGACTTTGATGCCGGAGTAGATGCTGCGGCGGGTGCCGAAGAACTGCGGCCTGTCGAAGAACGTGCTCGACGTATTCTCGCCGACCGGATTGCCCTGCCGCGCGCGATCCTGATCGATGGTTCCGGCGTCGCAGCGACCGGTGGTCACGAAGACCTGCACGCAATTCTTCCGGTCGAACAGGTTCTGCACCCGGAAGAAGACGCCATAGCGCAGATTCGCGGTACGGAGGTTCTTGCCGGCGAGCAGGTCTACCTGCGAGGTCGACGGGCCACGCCCGCTGTTCACTTCGCCCTGATTGATGTCACCGAAGCCGGAGAAGCTGGCGGTGGGCG
>JBKJRV010000308.1:0-2747 GCA_046593115.1 Gemmatimonadaceae bacterium | reverse complement strand
GGCCGATGCCATCGAGCTGACCAAGCTTACCACGAGCATGGAGGCCGACTACGGCAAGGGGAGCTACTGCCGGACGGTGGGCGGAAAGGAGGAGTGTCGGCAGATCAACGCCCTGAGCAAGGTGCTGGCGACGAGCACCAATCCGTCCGAGCTGCTCGATGCGTGGCAGGGTTGGCATCGGGTAGGCGCCCCGCTGCGGACGCGCTACTCCCGATTCGTGGAGCTTTCGAACAAGGGCGCCCGCGAGCTGGGCTTCGATAACACCGGTGCGCTCTGGCGCGCCGGTTACGATATGCCGCCGGCCGAGTTCTCCGCTGAGCTCGATCGCCTGTGGACGCAGGTGAAGCCGCTGTACGAATCGCTGCATGGATACGTGCGTACGCGACTCGGTGAGCGCTACGGCACGCAACTCGTGCCGGAGAACGGCATGATCCCGGCCCATCTCCTCGGCAACATGTGGGCACAGGAATGGGGCAACATCTATCCCGTCGTCGCGCCGAAGACGGGCACCGGTCCTGGCTATGACCTCACGCAGCTGCTCAAGGCGAAGAATGTCAGCGTGGACAGCATGTTCCGCATCGGAGAGGGGTTTTTCACTTCGATGGGACTGTCGAAATTGCCGAAGACCTTCTGGGAGCGTTCGCTGCTGGTGAAGCCGCGCGATCGAGAGGTCGTGTGTCACGCGAGTGCGTGGGTGATCGACAACAAGGATGACATACGTCTCAAGATGTGCACCGAGCAGACCGGTGAGGATCTCATCACCATCCACCACGAGCTCGGCCACGATTACTACTTCATGGCATATCGCGACCGGCCGCTGCTCTTCCAGAATGGCGCAAACGATGGCTTTCACGAGGCGATCGGCGATGCAGTCGCCCTTTCCATCACGCCGGGCTATCTGAAGACTATTGGCCTGCTGGATCAGGTGCCGAGTGCGGCGGCCGATACCATGCTGCTGCTGCGTCAGGCGCTCGACAAGGTGGCCTTCCTTCCGTTCGGTCTGCTCATCGACCAGTGGCGCTGGAAGGTGTTCAGCGGCGAAGTGAAGCCGGCGGATTACAACAAGGCGTGGTGGGAGCTGCGCAACAAGTACCAGGGCGTGTCGGCGCCACTCGCGCGCAGCGAGAGCGATTTCGATCCGGGTGCCAAGTATCATGTACCTGCGAACACGCCGTATACGCGCTATTTCATGGCGCGCGTGCTTCAGTTCCAGTTCTATCGCGCGCTATGCCGCGAAGCCGGATTTACGGGACCGCTGCATCAGTGCTCGTTCTACGGCAACAAGAACGCAGGCGCCAGGTTGCAGGCGATGCTCGCGCTTGGCGCCAGCAAGCCGTGGCCCGAGGCGCTGTACGCGATGACAGGCGAGCGACAGATGGATGCGGGGGCGATGATGGAGTATTTCCGGCCGCTCAAGTCGTGGCTCGACGAACAGAACCGGGGCAAACAGGTGGGCTGGACGCGGTAGTGTATTCGCCTAGTGTCCTGAGTTAGAAGTATGCAGACAGAAGCGCTTCACACTCTGCAGGATGTCGTCGGCACTCTTCGTCCAACGGAACGGTTTGGTAGTGTCGTTGGTGCGGGCGGCGTAGCCGAGGAGCGCGGCTTCGAGTTCCGTGACGCTGCGGTGCACGCCCCGGCACGCGGCGCATCGAGCAAGCCATCGAGACGCGCCGACAAGAACCGCCGTCGCCATTTGCCCACGGTTTGAAACGTCACGCCCACCGCCTCGGCCACGGTGAGTTTGGGCGCGCCGGTCGCACTCGCGAGAATGATGCGCGCCCGTTCGGCCAAGGCGCGCGCCGTTTTGGGACGCCGATTCCACGCGGTGAGCTGCGCGATCTCCACATCAGTCAGCACCAAAGGCTGCAACTGCGGGCCGCGGGACATGGGCAAATCTCCGGCAAGAGACGCCCATTTGCTAGCGAAATAAACACTCCATTGACTTCTCACCCAACACACTAGCTCTGGAGAGAGTTTGCAATCATTCTGATCGGGGCGCACAACGGAGCTTCGATTAACAGGCGGCAAACCAATCGCCGTCACGTTCGAATGCGGCGGCGTGCACCGATCAAGGTCGAATTGGATACGCTGCATCATACTCTGAAGCCAAGGCGCCGACTAACGCCCCATCGTTCCGCCTGCGCGCATTGGAGTCGCGCACCAACGGCTACCGCCTGAGTAGTTGCCGGACGACATCGACGAGGACGGCTGGCAACCGCTCCGCACGGCGGAGCACCACGTAGGCGCCCGGACCGAAGATGCGCGGCAGGTAGATCGGCGCCTCACGGTCCACCGTTAGGCAGAAGGGCGAGAGCCCTTGCAGGCGCGCCTCGGCCACCGCCTGCCGTGCATCCTCCACGCCGTAGCGCCCCTCATACTCGTCCACGTCGTTCGGCTTGCCGTCGGAAAGAACGAGAAGCAGCCGGTGGCGAGCGCGCTCGCGACTGAGCGCCGCTGTCGCGTGCCGCACCGCAGCGCCCAACCGAGTGTACCGGTCGTGCTCCAGTCCCGCGATCCGCTCGCGCACCGCGGCACCGTTCCGCTCGTCGAACCCCTTTACGGCGCGGATCGCGACGGCACGCGGTCCCTCGCCGGAGAATGCGAGCACGTTGTACCGGTCGCCAAGCGCATCGAGTGCCTCGCACGCCAGCATCAACGCTTCCTTCTCTACGTCGATGATCCGCTGCCGGTCCGCAATCCAGCTGTCAGTCGATCCGCTGACGTCTACCAGGAGTCCGATCGCG
>JBKJRV010000259.1:0-3131 GCA_046593115.1 Gemmatimonadaceae bacterium | reverse complement strand
GGTAGCCAGCTTCGCGAGATCACCAGCTAGCAACCGGCACATCTTCTCCCGGTAACCGATAAAACAAAAGCCCGCTCGAAAGAGCGGGCTTTTGAACAACCGAACCTGCCGAACGTGCTACTTGTTCAGCTTCGCCTGAAGGTCCTGCGCCGCCTTGAGGTGCGCGGCAACGGTCGGGCGGGTCTGCTCAAGAAGCGCCTTGAGATCGGCGTTCTGTGCACTCGGGATCAACGTCTTGTCGATCGCATCGAGCAGGCCGACGTGATACGTAACTTCGCTGTCCATGTACGCCTTGTCGAACGCGGCGCCCTTCATCTTCGAGAGGCTGTCCCGGAAGGCCTTTCCGTTATCAGCATACATCCGGCTGACATCGTTCTCCTCGGGCGTGACGTTGAGCTTGGTGACGAGATCCACGGCCGCCTTGTTCACCGACCCATGATCCGTTGACATCATCTTGCCGAACGCCTTTACGTCTGCGTGGGCGCCCTTCGACTGGGCCAGCTTGCCGGCGGCAATATCGGCATCATTGGCGGCAACGACGATCGCGGCGATCTGCGGATCGGTCACGGCCGGAGCAGCCGCAGGAGCCGGCGCCATGGCTGCGGTATCCGCAGGGGGATTGTTGTCCTTCGTGGAGCATGCGGAGAGCAGAACGGCAACAGCAGCAAGACTGAGATAATTCCGGTGCATGAGCTTTCTCGGATGACGGAGTTAGGAGGCGATCGTGCGCGCGCCCTGGCAGCACTATGCCGACAGGTGGTAGCAGCAGTCCTCCAAGTTAACTGCTTGGCAGGCCGCGCGGAACCACTCCAGCAATATTCCGAGCTCGGTGGCTAATGCTTGTGTTCGGTATTGGCGTGCTCGTGTTCCCAGATAACCGCCATGTCATCACTCGCGAACACGTTCGCGTGGATCATCCACCCAAAGACTTGAGGGTGAAACTTCCCACCGACACTATCACACTCCTTCTCGGTGGCTATTGGACTGGAGGGTCCAAATACCAGAGCGCCGTTTCGCGTCTCCTTCCACCGTTCTTTCTGACGCCGATGGGGGACGCAGAAGTTGGTGTGCCGGTGCCACTTAGCTACGCTGAGAGGCACCGGCGCATCCAGTTCTTCGAGCGTTGCGCGCTTGGGCGCCGGCGGCCGTCATCGGCCGACTCGGCGTCATTTCCATGTGGAGTCCGGCGACCATCCTGCCGTTCATGACGTGGTCTGTTCCGGCGGCTACCGAGCTGTCGGCCTCCAGAGCGCCGGTGCTCGCGGGCTTCTCCGCCGTTGCTGCGGGAGCGCCATGCTCATGACTGTGCTGCGCGCCTACGGGATCCGGCGCGGTGATGCATGCGATCCCGGCTGCAATCAGCACGACGTTTACTTTCCTCAACGAGCGAAACCCACCGCGCTCAGTATCACGGCGCATGTCGCGGCCGTCTGATGCTTCACTGGTTGTTTCGATCACTCGAGATCTCCGGTGGGCTTCCGCGTGCGCATGTGACGTTTGCGGAGGGATGTGGTTAAGCTTCGACGCAGTTTCGCTTGGCGTTGACGCGCGAACTTTGCGCCGGAACACGACCGCTCCTCACATACCGAACGCATCTTCTTGGACTTCTCCGCGCTGACGGGCCAACTCTCCTCCAGTCCACTCCTCGCTCTTGGAGTGGTCTACCTCGCGGGCGTGCTGACGAGCTTTACCCCGTGCGTTTACCCCATGATCCCGATCACGGTCGCGATCGTCGGTGGGCAGACGGTCGACGGCCCGATGTCCCGCTGGCGTCCGCTCGCGCTAACGTTGACATACGCCATCGGCCTCGCGGCGGTCTATGCGGCGCTCGGACTTTTCGCGGGTCTTTCGGGTACCATTTTCGGTTCGATCAGCAGCAATCCGTGGTTGTACTTCGCAATGGCGAATCTGCTGCTGGTGGCTGCGCTCGCGATGCTCGACGTGATCCCGGTGCGACTGCCGGCGTCGCTCGTGCAGCGAGCCGCGACCATGGGCACTGCGGGACGGTTCTCAGGAGCCTTCGCGATGGGCGCCATGTCCGGACTGGTCGCGGCACCCTGCTCGGCGCCCGTAATGGCCGCGGTCCTGACGTGGGTCAGCACGACGCGAAGCGCGAGCCTCGGCTTCATTTACTTGTTCGTGTTCTCGCTCGGCATGACGACGCTGATCATCGTGGCCGGCGTTTCCGCCGGCGCCATGGCGCGGCTGCCGCGGGCGGGTGCGTGGATGGTGTGGATCAAGCGCATCTTCGCGCTGACGATGATCGCGGTTGCGGAGTATTACCTCATACTTATGGGACAGGTGTTGATATGATCGTTCGTCTGCTGCTCCCGGCGCTGGTCGCCAGCGCACTCGTTGCGACGAGTGCGCTCGCCCAGGACCTCGGCATACGCGTTGGTGAAAAGGCGCCGGTCGCGATGCTCGAAACCCTCGAGGGCAAACCTGCCAACCTGTCCGCCTACATCGGCAAGCAGCCGGTCCTGCTGCAGTTCTGGGCAACCTGGTGCAGCAACTGCAAGGCGCTCGAGCCAGCGATGAAGGCGGCGCAGGCAAAGTATCGCGGAAAGGTGAGCTTTGTTGGCGTGGCGGTGTCGTTCAACCAGTCGCCCCAGCGCGTGAAGCTCTATGCGAAGAAGCACGGCATGACGCACGCGGTCCTGTACGACCGCACGGGCGACGCGAGCGAGGCGTACGACGTGCCGGCGACGTCATACATCGTCGTCATCGACAGGAAAGGCACCGTCGTCTACACCGGAGTTGGTGGTAAGCAGGATATCGACAAGGCCATCCGGAAGGCGCTCTAGCCGGGCATCGTCCGAGGGTTCGACACCGCGCGAATACCGCGAGTGTCGGATCGCCGGGATGAACGGGTGGCGGGTTTCGATCAGACTTCCCTGCCGATTTCGGCCAGGCCATCGATCAGCGCCTGAAGATGCCGCACCTCGGTGCGCGGATTCATGATCGTCACGCGGAGCACACGGCGACCGTTCAGCACCGTGGTCGTGATCCACCCGGTACCCGATCGATTGTAGCGTTCCCGGAGCTCGCGGTTGAGGTGGTCAAGTTGTTCCGGGCCCAACGCACCATCCCCGAGATACCGGAAGCAGAGAATGTTGCACTCGGGCTCGTGT
>JBKJRV010000105.1:0-6707 GCA_046593115.1 Gemmatimonadaceae bacterium | reverse complement strand
TGTGGGGCGTGTACATCATCACGTTCGTCTTCTGGGTCGGCATCGGCCACGCGGGAACGCTCATCTCCGCGATTCTCTATCTGTTCCGCGCCGGGTTCCGAACCACCATCTACCGGTGCGCCGAGGCCATGACGGTGTTCGCGGTCATGACGGCGGGACTGTTTCCGATCATCCATATTGGCCGGCCGTGGAAGTTCTTCTGGCTCATCCCGTATCCGAACTGGCGCTACATCTGGCCGAACTTCAAGAGTCCGCTCGTCTGGGACGTGTTCGCGATTCTGACGTACCTGACCGTGTCCTCGACGTTCCTGTACATCGGGCTCATTCCTGACATTGCCGTACTGCGCGATCGCGAGAAGAATCCGATCCGCAAGCGGATCTTCGCCGTGCTCGCGATGGGCTGGCGGAACTCCGATCGCGAGTGGCGTCACTTCGCGCGCGCCTATCTGTTCCTGGCTGCATTTTCGACGCCGCTGGTGCTCTCGGTGCACTCCGTCGTCTCCTTCGACTTCGCGATGGCGCTGACACCTGGGTGGCACGCGACGATCTTCCCACCGTACTTCGTGGCCGGCGCCATCTTCAGCGGCATCGGCATGGTGTTCACGATCATCATCCCCATCCGGAAGTACTTCCGGCTGCAGCACTACGTGACGCTGAATCATCTCGACGCCGCGTCGAAGCTGTGCCTCTTCACATCACTCGTCGTCGGCCTCGCCTATCTCGTTGAGTTCCAGATCGCCTGGTATTCGGGCAATGCCGTCGAGAAGGAGTACTTCTTCAATCGCGTGTTCGGGCAATGGTGGTGGGCTGCGTGGATCATGCTGATCTGCAACATGGTGCTGCCGCTCAGCCTTTTCAGCCAGAAGCTGCGCCGCAATACCACGTGGCTGTTCATCCTCTCGATCTTCATCAACATCGGGATGTGGTTCGAGCGTTTCGTGATCATCGTCCCCAGCCTGTCTCACGAGTTCGAGCCATGGCAGTTCACGGGCTACAGCCCGAGCTGGGTGGACATGTCCATCCTCATGGGAAGCTTCGGCTGGTTCTTCATGTGGTTCCTGCTCTTCATCAAGCAGTTGCCCGTGGTCGCGATCGCCGAGGTGAAGGAGATCGTCGCGCCGAGGATGCGACATCGTCCTCATCAAGTGACGCCGGCGGGATATCCGAGCAATCAGGAGCCGAACGCCATTGGCGGGGGAACGCACTAATGCCCGGCATACTCGGCGCGTTCCGCGAGCTGGACAGCACGACCGACGCGATTCACGCGCTGCGTACCGGCAAGTACGGCGACCTCACCGTGTACACGCCGACGCCCCGGCACGAGATCGAGCATGCGCTGGGCGATCCGCCCAGTCCGGTGCGTCGTTTCACGCTGATCGGCGGCCTGCTTGGTGTGACCTTCGGCTACTGGATCGCCATCTGGGTGTCGGATTACTGGCCGCTCGTCGTCGGTGGAAAGCCGATCGCGTCGTGGGTTCCGTACACGATCATCGGTTTCGAAGTCATGGTGCTCGTCGGTGCGCTCTCAACGGTGGCGGGTATGTTCATCAATTCTCGCATTCCCAAGCTCACGATGACGGTGGGGTACGATCCACGCTTCTCGCATGGTGACTACGGCGTGTGGGTGGAATGTGAGCCGGCGAATGCCAGCAAGGTGGAATCCGTGCTCCGCGAGCATGGCGCGGTGGAGGTGCGACGTGAGCAGTAGGATCGCGCGCGCCACGTGCGCTTTGGCGACACTCGTGCTGTCATCGTGCGAATGGTTTTCCGACTTCAAGACCCAGCCGAAGGTCGATCCGTGGGAGGTCGTGTCCACCGACTCGGTCAAGACGCGCGGGGCCAACGATACGGTTGCGTCGCGCGGCAACCCGCAGAATTCAGTGTCGATCTACGGCAATGCAGTGCCCGCGTTCGCGGTGTCGTATGCCCCGTTGCCGGGTACCGTTGACTCGATGAAGGGACTCGCGAACCCCACCGCGCCGGATGAGAACTCGCTGGGCGAGGGTCGCAAGTACTACCAGATCAATTGCGCGGTCTGTCACGGCCTGGCCGGTAACGGCGACGGCACCGCGACGAAGTTCGGCATGCCCGGTATCAGCCTGACGAACGACAATGCGAAGGCGTACAGCGATGGATACCTCTGGGGAATGATGCGCAATGGCCGTGGATTGATGCCGTCGTATAACCGCATCGATGAGATGAAGCGGTGGGATGTCGTGAACTACGTTCGCGGACTGCAGGGTCGCCTGCCTGACGCCGTGCCCGCCACTGCGCTGGGAATGCCGGGCGAAACGGGACGGACGCTTCCGGGTGCAACGCGCATGGGACCAACGCGACCTGCACCGTACTATCAACCGGCCCGCGCTGTTGGCGCCGGGATGCATGGCGAAGCGCGAGCGACGATCGATAGCACGCTGCCTCCCGCGGGTCGCCGTCCGCCACTGCCGGCGCAGCCATGAGTCATCACGAAGCCACGCTGCCGACGCGGGAGGAGATCGTTGCCGCGACGGACCGTCCCGTTCCGGCGAGTTTGCGAATGGCGGCGCTGGTGTGCATCGCCATCGGCACGGTGGTGTTTCTCTTCGGCGCGGTGACCGGTAACGCGCGTGCGTGGCAGGCGCTGCACTTCAACTGGCTGTTTTTCACCGCTATCTCGTCGGCCGGAGTCATGTTTGTCGCGGCGCAGCGCATCACGACAGCGCGGTGGTCGCGGCCGGTGATCCGCATGATGGAAGGGTACGTCGCCTTCCTGCCAGTCGCGTTTGTCCTGCTCGCGCTCATCCTGCTGGTGGGACGCCAGCACATTTTCCCGTGGGTTGCGACACCGCCGACGGTGCCCGAGAAAGCGCTGTACCTCAATCCCGGGTTCCTCATCCCGAGATCGCTGTTCGTCTTCGCGCTGATTACCGCAGTCAGTCTCTGGTACATCTATACGTCCGTCCGGCTCGACGTCGCGTTCCTTGGTGAGAGTGGGGCGACGTGGGCCCGCGGACTGCGCGATCGCATGCGCCGCAATGTGCGCGACGAGCGCCGCGAGATACACTCGACGCATTCCCTGCAGGGGAAGCTCGCGGTGACGCTTGGCTTTGTCTTCGCGTTCGGATGGGTGGTGCTGGCGTGGGATCTCTCGATGACGCTCGACGTGCACTTCCAGAGCACCCTCTACGGCTGGTGGTTCTTCATGGGTGGCTGGCTCGGCTCGCTCATGAGCTTTTCCCTGCTGGTGATGGCGTGGCGCCGGTATTTGAACGTCTACGACCTCATTACCGAGACGCATTTCCACGATCTCGGCAAGCTCTGCTTCGCGTTCACGGCGTTCTGGGGCTATCTGACCTTTGGCCAGTACCTCGTGATCTGGTACGGCAACCTGGGTGAGGAAACGCACTGGATGCGCCTCCGTCTTATTGGCGCGTGGAAGACGCCGACGCTGATTGTCGTCGGGGCCGTGTTCCTGGTGCCGTTCCTTGGGCTGCTGTCGCGCGCCGCGAAGGTTCATCTGCCGACGTTCGTTACGTTCGCGATCAGCAGCCTCTTTGGCCTCTGGCTGCTGCGCTACATGGAAGTGTATCCGGCCATCTGGGGGGTGCGGAACAACTTCATCATGCACTTCTGGGAAGTCGGCATCTCGATCGGGATGCTGGGGCTCTGGGCCTGGTGCTACATGGGCTTCATGGATGCGTTCCCCCGCATGCGGACGACGCTGATGACGTCGCCCTTCCGCGACGAGGTGCAGGTGCCGGTCGATCCCGAGACGATGGAGCCGCTACCGGCGCACGAGTAGCTACGCTTCCGCCCTCGCGAGCATCGCCTCGAGCGCGAGCAGTGGCATCGCCCCCGACTGTTGCACGACTTCCTTGCCGCCGCTGAACACAATGACCGTCGGGATGCCGCGAATGCCGAATGACGCGGCGGTGCGTGTCGCGCGATCGGTATCCAGCTTGGCGATCAGCGCGCGCCCCTGCGACTTGGCGGCCAGTGCGTCCACCGCCGGAGCCATCGTCTTGCATGGGCCACACCAGTCCGCGTAGAAATCCACGAGCACCGGGATCTCGCTCTCGGCGATCGTGCGGGCAAAGCTGTCGTCGTCGAGCATGAGCGGGCGGTCCATCAGCATCGGCTTCGCGCACTTGCCGCACTTGGGACGGTCCACCGCCCTCGCGGCATCGATCCGGTTCCATGTCTGGCAGAACTGGCAGCGGATGGTGATGTGCTTCGCGGTTGTCGTGGTGGTCATGTAGTCCTCGCCATGAGGGTCGTGTTATATTCTGTGCTGTTCAGATTCCATGCCTTGTCGGGGCGGTAGCTCAGCTGGGAGAGCACCTGGTTTGCAACCAGGGGGTCAGGGGTTCGCTCCCCCTCCGCTCCATAGACTTAGATCGGCTCATCAAAGCGTCGGACCAGGCAGATGGTGACGCTCACGAAGTGATGATCATGGAGATGAACTCCTTCAGGAGAGCTCGCCGATCTTATGATCGACGCAACGTCTTTCTCTGGCTGGGATTCGGGCGCTTGCGCTCGCGCGCCTACTGCCGGCTCTTAGGCCTTGACTTGCGGATGTCAGAAAACGGTACGTCGGCGTCACAAAAGTGTCGTTTACGAAGGTCCCACTACTGCGCATCATAGCTACCCATGCACCTCCGCTTCCTCGAATTCGCCGAGTATGCCGCGTTTACAGAGGATAAGAAGCTCGTCGTTAGCGGGATCTTCAACTCGATCAATGCGGTCGTCCACCCTGATGCCCCACCTGAAGCGCGCGAGCGGCTGCAGATTCCGACTTGCAGCCTGGTGTGGATTCTTGAGGCGAGCCTCGGAGAAGGGCTTACGCACCACGCCGAATTACGAGTCCGCGATGCCGATTCGAACGTGGTGTCGGAAACAACTCTCGGGCCCATGCAGTTTATCCTTAACTCCCAAGGTCGACCGATGCGCTTCCAAGGCCGCGTTGTGGTGGGAGGCCTCGCTTTGCCCGGCGATGGTGAGTACGCCTTCGAGATGTTGATTGACGGGTCAAAGGTCGGCGAAGCCCTGTTGTACGTTGATGTTAGAGTAGGTCCACCGCCGACTTGATGCATGGCGCAGTGGATGAAGGTGTTAGGCGCCATGGTTGCCGATCCGCGACCTGTTTCGTATACCTATCAGGAAGCTGCGACCATACTTACCCACCTAGGATTCGCGGAAAAAGGGAAGGGCGGCAGTCACCGAAGATGGCGGTTGGAAGTCCCTGATCCTTCCAGCCCTGGTGGAAAGCGAGCGGTCATTATTGGTATGCCAGATGCTGGCTCGGGTAAGCTTCACCACGTCTACATTCGCGCGATGGTGAAGACCTTGCAGGCGAACGAACTGCTCCCCAACGGGTTATAGACTTATGGCACAGCCGACTTGGACACGCGAACAGAAGCTCGAAGCATTGATGAAGCTTCCCTGGACGGTCACGACGGAGCGTGAACAGGATACGTGGATCGGGCGTGTGGCTGAAATGAGTGACGCGATTGCCACCGCCGGGACCGAGCGAGAATTGGCAATCGATCTTTGGGAATCGCTACATGCGAGCCTCTCGGTGCGGATCGACAACGACGATCCGATCTCGCTTCCTCCAAAAACCGAATTGCCGTGGGCTAACTCGGCGGCGCCTCCGCAAAAACCCCCTCGGATTCACGTAGCTCCGCGGTACGTTGACGCATTCCGGAGGATCGAACCCGAGTTTCGGGCTGACGCAGTGGGAGATTTTGGCACGCTCCAAGGGGTCTGATTTCCTGGACTCGATAGCCAGTTTTTTGGTTGAGTAGCCGATCCCCCTCCGCGCAATCTCCGACCTCTCGCTCGCGAGAGGTTTTTTTCATTATCGTTCGCAAGCGTCGGTTGCACGTCGAAGACCATCCGGGCGCGAAGCGCGAGAACCACGAGATTCTGGAGCCGATAGCAAAGCTGACGTGAGCGACCGCGACGCATGACCCGTACGGGTACGCCGGACGCGATCGATCCATTTTCCCTGCTCACGCGGGAAGACAAGTGGTTTCTCGGTAACGGGGAGGGCGTCCTCTTCGCCCCGCCATTTCCGGTGTGGCTCAATGCGCCCGGCTTCTGGGACGAAGCCTCGATTTTCCAGTACGCATTTGCACCCGTCTTCACGGTCGCGATTCTCAACGAGGACGGCGCCGAGATCGAGATGACCGCCCTGTCCCGGCGCTGGACGCCGGCCGAGGTCATTGTGGACTATCGGCTCTCGAATGGCATGACCGCCACGGAAGTGCGCACGGTGCAACCCGGTGGCGTCTTCGCATCGGAGTGGAGGATTCGCGCGTTCCGGCGAGCCCGCATTCACCTGGTCGCGTGGACGGCGCAGCCCGCCGATGAGCTCCTCGCGGAGAGCGTGAAGTGGAACGGCGCGCTCACCTTTGCGCGCACACTGCACGATGCCGATGGCATTCCGTGGATAATGAACGCGGAACTCGCGTGCACTGCCGGCGCCGCGAGCTGGAGTGCCGTGCTTGGCGAGCGCGTGCCCAACCACCCGCACTGGCGCCAGACTCCGTTCGTCGAGCAGTGGCATGCGGGCGGATTGGCGTCGGTCGTGCGGATGCACCACCATCCGGCTGCAGACGCACTGATGTTCGCCGCCGTTCACCGTGACGTGACACTGGACGGCGAAAGCGCCTCGGCGACTTTCGCGATGCGCATTGCCCCCGAAGACCTCGATGATCGAGAGA
>JBKJRV010000352.1:0-2831 GCA_046593115.1 Gemmatimonadaceae bacterium | reverse complement strand
CGCCGGCTGCCCGTCGAGCAGGACGGTGCACGCGCCACACTCTCCACGGTCGCACACCAGCTTGGTGCCGGTGAGCGCGAGCGGACCGCGCAGGACCTCGAGCAGGGTCGTGTGCGCTGGTACGTCCACCACCCGTTCGACGTCGTTCACGGTGAGCCGCATGCACGTGATCTATGAACCGTCCACCGCTGCGTCCAGTGACCCGTCCGGCTGGCGGACTCGCGCAGGCAGAACGAGACGTTTCTGCTGGACGCGGGATCCCCGGCCTGACGGCGCCATTCCCGGCTCTGGTTGTGATGCCGGTGGTCGGGTATTATTCCCTCTCGCGAAGGTGTCGCACTTCAGGAACCGATATGCCCTACGTCATCACCGAAGCCTGCATCAACACGAAGGACAAGGCCTGCGTCGACGTCTGTCCCGTCGATTGCATCTACGAGGGTCCTGAGCAGCTCTACATTCATCCCGACGAGTGTATCGACTGCGGCGCGTGCGAGCCCGAGTGCCCGGTGACGGCCATCTTCCCGGAGGAGGACGTGCCCGGGAACCTCAAGCAGTACGTCCAGATCAACAAGGACGTCTTCAAGAGCCCGACCCCACCGCAGAAGCCCACGCGCTGAGCGGCGGCTGCGGGAAGATTCAGGGCGGGTCGTGACGTCGCCCCGCGCATGATGGGACGCAAGCCGCTGCTGCGCGCGATCACGTTCGACTACTGGGACACGCTCTACTCCGGCGCCGCACTCGGCGAACGAGCGGCGCTGCGCCAGAAGGCCCTTCGGCAGATGGTCGCCGACGTCGGCTGCACGGTTCCCGATGAGAAGTTTCTCGCGGTGTATCGCGCGTCCGGCGAGGAAGCGGAGCGCTGGTGGCGCGAGGATCACCGCGGCTACACCGCCCGCGATCGCATTAGCTGGATGCTGGATCGGCTTTCGGTCACGCGACCGGACGATTGCGAGCACGTCGCCAGGGCCATCGAGGCTGTTGACGAAGCGCTACTCCAGTTGCCGCCTCCACTGTTCGAAGGGGCGGCCGACTGCATCCGCTCGCTCTCCAGTCGTTTTCAGCTGGCCATCATCTCCGATACCGGCTTCGCCTCCGGCCAGGCGCAGGATCGCCTGCTGAAGCACGATGGACTGCGCGAGTACTTTACCAGCACCATTTACTCAGCGGACGTCGGGCACGCGAAGCCGCGACCCGAGCCGTTCGCCGCCGCACTGTCGGCGCTGAACGTCGCTCCGGAAGAGACGCTCCACGTGGGCGATAATGAGCGCACCGACGTCCGCGGCGCACTGGACGCCGGCATGCGCGCCATCCGGATCGACGTCGTCAGGGAGGGAGGCGCGACAGAAGGCGAGAGGGTCGTGCGGAGTCTCCGGGAGCTCACGGAGCTGTTGCTCCGCTCCAGCTAGCCGCCGAACAGGCGAGCCTTGACCACAAAAGCGGCGATCACCACCGCATAGGCCAGCAGCGTACTCAGCTCACTGATCCACGCTTCAGTCCAGTTGTGCGCGCCGACATTATTCGCCGATGGAGGTCTCGGAAACCATCGCGGTGTGGCGCGCTTGTACGCGAGATACTCCTCGCCAAAGGTGCTCTCCAGCACACCTTCCTCATGCCGGACGATCAGCGAGTACTCGATCGCAAAAATGAGGATCGCGGGCGGGATGAACCAGTTGACGCCGGAGATTACGGCGATGCCGATCCAGATGAGAAAGTTGCCGTTGTAGAGAGGATTTCGGCTCCAGCTGAACGCGCCGTAGGTCACCAGGCGGTGAACCGTTCGCGAGCGGCGGCGCGTGACCTTGCCCGCGGCAGCAACGCCAGCGAGCCGAATCAGCTCGCCCACAAAAATCAGCATCCCTCCGATCCACCAGCCCTGTGCTGTCTCCCTCCCTGGCGCGAGGAGCGGGACTGCCAGGAACGGAACGGGTAGCCACCCGCGATGGCGGAACAGGACCGCGCCCAGGCGGGCCGCTGTTGTTTGCTCAGCGGCGCTCAGCGGCGCGACAGGGCGAGGCGAGCTCACGGTTCTATTCGGTCCAGAAACTCGGAGAGCACCTGGTTGAACGCGGCGGGTCGCTCGAGGTTGCTGACATGTCCGGCGCCCTCGATGACCTGAAGCGAGCTGCCCCGAATCTGCTCTGCCATGCCTCGCGCCTCTTTCGGAGGCGTCAGCGCGTCCTCGTCACCGACCACGATCAGCGTCGGAACAGAAATGGTCGACAGGGTGCCAGTCGAATCGGGACGTTCCATTAACGCGTGCAGAGCACCGGCGACGCCCTCTCCGGCCGCGGCCGCCATCATGTGACGCAGGTGCGCTACAACACCGGGATTTCGCTCACGCGTGCTCTTGCCCACCATGCCGGCCAATTGAGCATCTGCGAACGCGCCCGTACCGCTCTCGTTCACGAGACTGATTGCCGCGAGCCGTTTGGCCCGTGTCTCGGCGTTGTCCGCGGAGGGCTTGGTATCTGCCAGCACCAGTGCGCGCACACGTTCGGGATACCGGCGCCAGAGCTCGAACGCGATGTAGCCACCCATCGAGAGTCCGCACACCACCGCGGTCGAGATGCCGATCACATCGAAGAGACCGATGACATCGTCGGCATACTGGCTCATCGTCCATGGTCCGATGGGTGTCGATTCACCAAAGCCACGGAGATCAGGCGCGATGCAGCGGCACCGGCCGGCCAGTGCACTGAGCTGCGGAGCCCAGAGCGTGCGGTTATGCGGAAAGCCGTGAAGAAACACGACCGGCAATCCTGAGCCGATATCCTCGTAGCCGACATCGATTGAGCCGATCCGGTCGATCACGTCGGTGCGCCCGACGCGAG
>JBKJRV010000272.1:0-3882 GCA_046593115.1 Gemmatimonadaceae bacterium | reverse complement strand
GTAGGCGTCGGCGTTATCGATGAGCCATTCAATCATGATCCGGCATTTAGTTAGCTATTGAAGCCTCATTCCCATTTTGTCGCGCGGTAGACGTCACACCGCCAAGATCGCCGATCTCCCATCGCTATGGGAATCGGCGAAGAGTCCTCCGTCATTTCCAGACCATTGCACCTAGCCAGACTAGCCAGTATTATTCCCAATACTAGCCAGACTAGCCAGATCTGGAATCTGTGGAGGCGCCCCCCATGACGACCTGGACCCTCGAACGCGCCAAGAACCAACTCTCCGAAGTCGTACGTCGCGCGTTGGCGCACGAGCCCCAACTGGTGACTCGGGGTCGTCACGACGCGGTGGTGGTGATCGCCAGAGAGGATTACGAGCGGCTGGTTGCCCCGGACGACCTGCTGGACTTCCTTCGGAATTCCCCAGCTGCCGCCGCGATGGCGGCAGGCGAACTGCCGGAAGACGCGTTTGAGCGTCGCGGCGATCTTCCCCGAGAGCTCGACTTCCAAGCCTAGGCGCTACGGGGTAGCGAACATCGCACCCGCAGGGTCTCGACCCGGCAACACCATGCGCTACCTCCTCGACACCAACGTCCTCTCTGAGCCGTTCAAGCGCTCACCAGAGCCAAAGGTCGTGAGCTGGCTCGCTGAACAGTCCGCACTGGATTGCTGCATCAGCATCCTGACGATCGGCGAATTGACCATGGGGTTCGAGCTCGCCACGGCCGGCGTGCGACGCGACGCGCTGCAGAACTGGGTCGCCGTGGAGCTCCCGCGTCAGTTCGTGGGCCGTCTGCTGCGTGTTGATGAAGCGATCGCGCGCGAGTGGGGGCGGATGTCCGCCCATGGTCGAGCGAGCGGTCGAGAGCTGCCGGCGATTGACGGGTTGTTGTTGGCGACGGAGCGAGTTCACCAACTCATCTTCGTCACGCGAAATGAGCGGGACTGTGTGAACCGGGGAGTCACAATCGCGAATCCATGGACGTAGGCGGCATGTTAGACACCACCGCTCAACGCCCACAGATCGTGTGACTGATTCAACTGCCAATGCTCATGCCGATGGCGCTGGCGGAAATTCCCATGACGATATGGCTGCTCGCGCGAGGCGTCGACACGCGAGTCCTGACCTCAGCACGCTGATCTTTACCGCGGACCCGGCAACGCGAACGCGACGTACGCACCGCCGGACGGCGCGTCGTTTTTCCCGCCGCCGCACGCGATTACCACGAACTGCTTCCCGCTCACCATGTACAGGGACGGCGTGGCATTGCCCGATGCGGGGAGTGTCGTCTCCCAGAGGAGCTTGCCCGTTGCCTTGTCGAACGCGCGGAACTTCCGGTCGTAGGTCGTCGCCCCGATGAACAGCAGCCCATTTTCGGTGACGACCGGTCCCCCGTAGTTGTCCGATCCGGTGTTTCGTACGCCCTGCGCGGCGAGCGCCGGGTATTCGCCCAACGGAATGGTCCACCGGATCTTGCCGCTGTTGAGATCGATCGCATTCAGGGTGCCCCACGGGGGCGTGATCGGCGGATAGCCGTCGGGATCGAGAAAGATCTGCAGCCCCGAGCTTCGATACTTCAGATAGTTGGGATTCGTCGCCGCCTGGCTGGCGATGTCCTTGCCGGTAATCAGATAGTTCACCAGATCGTTGATGGCGGCGTTGTCCAGCGTCCCGGCGAATCCCGGCATGCGGCCGGTACCGTGACGAATCACCTCGGTGATCTCTTCGCGCGACTTGCGTGTCCCCACACCCACCAGCGTCGGGGCCATCGCGGAGCCCTTCTGATCATCACCATGACAGCCTGCGCAGCTCGCGCTGAAGAGGGAGGTGTCGCTGCGCCTCACCAGCTTGTGGTACCAAGGCATCTCGTTCGCGTTGACGTAGAGAAGACCGGTGGCGGGGTCGAACGCCGGACCACCCCATTCACCACCGCCGTCCACGCCGGGGAAGATGATCGTCCCGCGCGTATTGGGCGGATCGTACATGCCGCGCGTCCGGTAAGCCCGGAAGAACTTCACTGCCGAATCGTGCGCGGCCGGTGTGCGTGTCGTCAGCATGGCTTCCGTCAACGTCTGCCGCACGAACGGACGGGGCAACGTCGGGTACGGTTGCGTCGTGGCGGCGCGCTCTCCGTCCATGGAGGACACCGGCACTCGGCGATACGCGATCGGGAACAGCGGCTTGCCGGTGGTGCGCTCGAAGACGTAGACGTACCCGGTCTTGGTGATCTGCGCGACGGCATCGATGCGGCGCTTGTTTCGCGTTACCGAAACGAGTGTTGGTGCGGCGGGGAGATCCCAGTCCCAAAGGTCGTGCTTCACCGTCTGGAAATGCCAGAGCCGTTTCCCGGTTTTCGCGTCGAGCGCGAGCAGGGTATTGGCGAACAGGTTGTCGCCGATCCGGTCCGCACCATAGAAGTCGAACGCCGCCGAGCCGGTGGCGGCGAACACGATCCCACGCTGCTGATCGATCGTCACGCCCGACCAGGCATTGGCGCCGCCGGACACCTTCCAGGCATTGGGCGGCCACGTGTCGTAGCCGAATTCCCCGGGACGCGGAATGGTGTGAAAGGTCCACCGGAGCGCGCCGGTGCGCACGTCGTAGGCGCGAATGTCACCAGGCGATGACGGCAGTGCCTCGGGCACGGTGCTGCCGATGATATAGAGATCGCCATACACCACTCCCGGCGTGCTCGCGCTCACCGTGATTCGCTCCGCCGGCCGGTCGAAGGCGTTTCGCATGTCCGCGAAGCCGCTGCTGTCGCCGAACCCTGGAATGGGGATGCCAGTCCGGCGATCGAGTGCGTAGAGCCTGTAACGATACGTGACGAGCACGCGGTCGCCGGTGACGACGAGGCCTCGATGCCGAAACCGGCTCGGCGCCGGCCGTCCGGCATTCGGATCGAAGCTCCAGATCTCCCGGCCGGTGGCCGCGTCGAGCGCAAAGACGCGCAGCTTCGGGCTGGTGCCGTACAGCACGCCGTCGATCACCACCGGATTCGTCTGCATTTCCGAACCCTTGTACGCGTCGTTCGTCTCGTACGTCCACGCTACCTGCAGCGTTGCGACATTGGCCGGCGTGATCTGGCTCAGCGACGAATGATGCGTATTGTCGGTGGTTCCACCGAACACCGGCCAGTCGTTCCGCGCGGAGCTCGTTGACTGTGCGCCGAGCAGTGGCGGAAAGAGAAGGGCAAGGCGAAGTATTCGCATGGCGATGTCGATGTTAAATGTTTACCGGGCGGACGCGGCCAACAGCTCCGCGAGATACTGTTTCCACACGGCTGCATACGTATGCGTCCCGTGGCCGTGGGTCTCCGGGCTCAGCGGCACCACCACCGCGCGACCCCGCGCGACCCCGCGCGACACGGGTGATCTCGCGCTCGAGAATGCCGAGCTCGACGTGATCAGCAGCGGACAGATTCACCCGGCCCGTTGTCGCGCGCGGGAAGAGGTTGAGCAACACCATCTCGATGCTGGGGAAGTCCTAAACTAGGGCCGAAATCGGCAGAGGGACAGAGCCGTACCCGGTCCGCATCGTTCGATGATGATGGCGACGACAGGATGACGCTGCGCTCCACGCCTCCGCTCACCTTGGGGCGTGATCTCTTGCTCCACTCCCGCTCGGCCGAGCATCATATGGGTATGCCAGTTTCCGCCCGCCGCTGGACTGTCGGCGAAGTGCGCGCGATGCAGGACGAAGAGCACGCGTCGCCGCGATTCGAGCTCATCGATGATGAGCTACTCGTGACGCCGTCTCCGAGTCGCACCCATCAGCGTGCGGTCACCACCATTCTGCTTGTGCTGGAACCGTTTGTTGCCAGTCAGGGCCTTGGCGTCATCAAGCGCCGCTTTTACGCGCGTCACGACGTGGATGAAT
>JBKJRV010000088.1:0-2524 GCA_046593115.1 Gemmatimonadaceae bacterium | reverse complement strand
GATGGAATCGCATCGACACCTTCAACATCCTCGCCAACCCGTACACGACGACCCGACCCAAAGTGACGTTGGGGGAACGCAGGCTCTTTACCCAGATCGATGAGCCTTTCACCGACGATTTCATTCTCGGCGATGTGAACCTCGGTTATGACTTCGGTGGAGTGAAGCTCACATCGATCACCTCCTACACATCCCGTGACATTCTCGTCGTCCGCGACGCCGGGGCCCTGACCTCGAGCATCACGGGAGGCAGCATTGGTCTTTCTGATACCGTTTACACCCTCCCTTCTCCGCTCAACGATGCGACCAGATCCACCGTCCTGACTCAGGAAGTTCGCTTTGCCGGCGGCAGCGACCGCACGCGGTGGCTAGCAGGCGGATTCTACAGCACCAATCAGCGCAAGTACGGGCAGCAGTTGTTGGTGTCGGGGTTCGAGGCCGGCACCGGGATTCCCACCAAGGGTCTTCGGGCACCGAAGGACGTCCTGTTCTACTCCGATCTGAAATACGACCTGAAACAATCGGCGTTGTTCGGAGAGACGACCGTCGGCGTGACGGATCAGCTCAATCTCACCGCGGGCCTGCGCTACTACCGGTTCGACGAAGAACGCGATCAGGTGTTCGACGCCATTTTCGCGCACGACAGCACCGGAACCGCGGTGGTTTCGGTGCCGGGCTCGACGAGCGCCGATGGCTTCGCGCCGCGATTCATTGGCAGCTTCAAACTCAACGATGACATCACGTTCAATGCCCAGGCCTCGCGCGGCGTTCGACTGGGCGGCATCAACGATCCGCTCAACAAGCCGCTGTGCACGGCGGCGGATCTGGCGACTTTCGACGGCCGCGAGTCCTGGAAGGATGAGACGGCGTGGAACTACGAGATCGGAGCGAAGGCACTGCTGATGGGTGGTCGCGCCAGCGTGAACCTGTCGGCGTTCTACATGGACATTCAGGACCTCCAGCTGATCGTGACCGCCGGCTCCTGCTCGTCCCGGCTCGTGTTCAACGTACCCAAGTCAGTGAGTCAGGGCCTGGAGATCGAGGTCGGCGCAACGCCGAATGAGTTTTTCGACTTCGCGGTGTCGGCCACGTACAACAATTCGAATCTCCGGTCCACGCTGACGTCGACCGACGTCAACGGAAATACGTCGGTGGTCTCGGGGATCAGGAAGTTCAACCGGCTGCCGAGCGTTCCCAAGGTGCAGGGCGCGGTGGCAGCCACGTTCCGCCGGCCTTTGCGCTCCGGCCTTCAATCCTTTATCACGGGGACGATCAATCACGTCGGCTCGCGATACACCCAGATCGATGATCTGGCCGCCGGAGTCGGCAGGGTCGACATGGAATCCTTCGCGGCCCAGGGTGGCGCGACCATCGGCGGTCCGCTCACACAACGATTTTTCACCTTCGATCCGCTGTTGCCGGCGTACACCCTCGCCAACGTCCGCGTCGGCGTGACGCGGTCCATCTGGGATGCGGCGCTGTTCGTCAACAACGTCACCGACGAACGGGCCTTCCTGGCACTCGACCGTGAACGCGGCACCCGTGCCCGCGTCGGCTACCTCACGAATCAACCGCGGACGCTCGGCCTGACCATGGGATTCCACTACTGAGGCGTATCGAAGACCCGAGACCAGCGGAGCAGTCCACGCTGGCGGCAATACCGCCGCCGGCGGCAGGAGGAGTTTCCCGTCGGGCGTTCGTGGCGTCCGTTGTCGCCGCGCCGCTGTCGTCGCAGCTCGGATTCATCGGTGCTGTGCACCGGAGTGGAGTGAGCACCGAGTCTGTGAGCAGGGCATCGCGTGAGCACGTCGTCGTCATCGGCGCCGGTGCGTTCGGAGGATGGACCGCGCTCAGCCTGCTTCGTGCGGGCATGCGCGTGACGTTGGTTGACGCATGGGGTGCGGGACACGCGCGTGCGTCATCTGGCGGCGAGACACGCGCTATCCGCGCCGTGTACGGGGGCGTCGCGCTTTACAGCCAAATGGCTTCTCGCGCCATGGTCCTCTGGCGTGAAGCCGAGGAGCGCTGGAAGCAACAGGTGTTCCAGCGGACCGGCACTCTCTGGATGTGTGCCGCCGACGAGAGCTATGTGCGGCGCTCGATCGAGCCGATGGCGGCAATTGGTTTGACAGTGGATGAGTTGTCGCTTGCCGATGCCGCGCGCCGGTTCCCGCAGATGAGCTTCAGCCGAGTTCGCAGCGTGTTCTTCGAGCCCGAAGCCGGTTACCTCTCGGCGCGCGTTGCGTGTGAGCTGGTACGGGACACCTTCGTGCGCGAAGGCGGCGACTATCAGCAGGCGTGGGTGCGCCCGGGCGCGACGAGGGGAGTGAGGCTGTCAGGCATCACGCTCTCCGACGGAACCACGCTGGACGCGGACCGGTTTGTTTTCGCGTGTGGTCCGTGGATGGCGCAGGTCTTTCCTGGTGTGGTCGGTCGTCGAATCGTCGCGACCCGACAGGAAGTCTTCTTCTTCGGCACGCCCGCGGGCGACACGCGGTACGAGGGCGCAACGACGCCGGTCTGG
>JBKJRV010000389.1:0-7075 GCA_046593115.1 Gemmatimonadaceae bacterium | reverse complement strand
GTCTCGAAGGAGACGCCCGATATCGCCGTGCTCGCGTCGCCAGCCGAGCATGCGCAGAGAATGGCGGACCGCCTGGTGAAGCTCGGCATCAGGGGCATCCTGAACTTCGCACCAGTACAGCTTCAGGTGCCGAATGAAGTCGCGGTCAAGACGGTGAACATGGCGATGGAGCTCGAGGGATTGAGCTTCGCACTGATGAATCGCGAATAGGCGCCTCAGTGCGCGTAATGCGTCAGGCTCCACTTGCAGGGTGAACAATCAAAAGGGCCGCCAACTGGCGGCCCTTTTGATCCATCAGTCCCGGCGTTTACCGGGTTGGCGCCGTGCTACGGGGTGGCCTTCGTCACTTCCGGAAGCAGCACGAACCGGGCGTAGTTCTTCCTGTCCAGATACAGCTTGGCGGCCGCCTGCAGCTGTGCGCCGGTGAGCTTCTTCACCGTATCGTCATACGGTCCCAGCAACCCGGCGAAGTCTTCACCGGCCTGGTCCTTGGCCACGATGTTGGTCAGCCAGAACGCGTTCTGCTTCACGTCCACTTCGCGCGAGCGCAGGATCTGCTCCTTCACCCGCGTCAGATCCGACTCCGACGCCGGCGTGGTCTGAAGGCTGTCGATGAGCGTCATCACTGCACTCGTCAACTGATCGATATTTTCCGGGGACGAGCCATATCGCACAGTGATCGCGTACTCCTGACGCGGCACCCGTGAGCAACCCCCGGTCACCGAGGGGCTATACGTCCCGCCAAGTTTTTCACGAAGCGTTTCCGTGAGGCGCATCTGGAACAGCTGCGTCAATCCACGCAGCACGATGCGGTTGTCAGGAGTGAAGGCACACGCACCCGAGAAGGTGATGACGGTGTTTGACTTCTGCTCAGTGCCCTTCCGCACCGTCTTCTGCACGATGCCCCGCAGCGCTGGATTGCCAATGAGCTTCCAGCTCTCCTTGCGACCGGTGGCCGAAAGCGTCGCCAGGTATCGTTCCACAAGCGGCCGGAGCACTGTGGCGTCCGCGTTGCCAACGAACACGAACGTGAAGTCGCCCGCATCGGCAAATCGATCACGATAGATGTTGAAGGCCTTGTCGGCCTTCACTTCGGCAAACACCGTCGGCGACAGCGGACGCGCCCGGAAGTCGTTCTGCGACATCGTGACCCGAATGGTGTCACCGAATACCTGGTCGGGCGAGACGCTGCGATTGGCGAGAAACGGCGCGATCTGGTTTTGCATGGCGATAAACGCCGCCGAGTCGAGGCGCGGGTTGACGAACTGCAGGTAGGTCAGCTGGAATAGTGTTTCCAGATCTTTTGGTGATGCCCGCCCATTCAATCCCTCTCCCGTCTCGCCGATCGACGGCGTAACGCTGACAGACTTGCCGGCCAGCTTCTTTCCGAGATCGATGCGACTGAACTTGCCTACCCCCGACGCGTTCAGGATCTGAGAGGCGAATGAGGCCGACATGTAATCGGCATCAGATACCAGTGACGTGCCACCGAAACTGTAGGCGTTGAACAACACTTCGTCGGCTTTGAAATCGGTCGTCTTGAAAAGGACGCGCGCGCCGTTCGACAGTTTCCACTCCGTCGCACCGATGCTCGGGATCGCGCGCTCGTTCACGATGCGCCCCGGTGCGGGCGTCTTGTCGAGGAGCGCTTCGTCGGACAGCGTCTCGACGTAGGCCACCAGTGGCAAGCTGGCCGCCCGGCCGAACACCGCGAGAAGGTCCCGCGCAGCCGGAACCGTCACGCCATCCTTTATTGGACTCATGGCGATGATGACGCGGTTCTCGTCGGTGATCCAGGTACGGGCCAGCTTGTTGATCTCCGCGAGCGTGATGCCCGGGACAAGCTGCTGCGCGAGCCGGTACTCATACGCGATGCCCGGAATGGTCTCGCGTTCGAGATAGTTACGGACATACTCCCCGACGAATGCCGCGGACTGCGTCTTGTCGCGCTCGGCAAAGCCACGCTCATAGGTGCGGAGGACGTCCTGCTTCGCACGGTCGATTTCCGTTTGCAGGAATCCGAACTCGTCCACCCGGCGCGCCTCGGTGAGCAACGCCTCGAGCCCGCGCTCCAGTCCGCCGTCCTTGACGCCAGCGCTCATCGTGAAGGCATCGCCAGTGCGGGAGATAAAGCTGCCTTTTGATGCACCGGCACCCAGAAATGGCGCGTCGGGCTTCTGCGCGATCTCCTCAAGGCGGCTGTTCAACATGCGCAGGTAGAGCTGCTCGGAGAGGTCGCGCCGATAATCGGCCACCGTCTTCGTTTCGTTGGTCGGGAGCTTGTACGCGAGCGTCAGGCTGGAACTCGTTGCCTCCTTGTCGCTCGCGATCGCGACCAGGGGCACGGTGTTGCCCGGTACATTGTACATGACGCGCTTTGGGGCGCCGGGGCGCTTCCGGATACGGCTGAAATGCTTGCGGATCAGTGTCTCGATCGTCGCCGGATTGAAGTCACCGACCGCGACCACCGCCATGAGGTCGGGGCGGTACCAGTCCTTGTAAAACCCCCGCAGCGTGGCGGGAGTCACCGCCATGATGCTCGCCTCCGTACCGATAGGCAGTCGCTCGGCGTACCGCGACCCCTTGAAAGCGACGGGAAGCCACTGCTGGAGCATGCGATCACCGGCGCCCTTGCGGCCGCGCCATTCTTCGCGCACCACCCCGCGCTCGTTCGCGACCTCGGTCGAGTCGAAGAGCTGGCCGTGTGCCCAGTCCTCAAGAATGAGAAACGCCTGCTCGACGATGCGCGCCGTATCGGTGGGCACCGGCAGGATGTAGACGGTCTCATCGAAGCCGGTGTAAGCATTCAGATCGCTACCTAGCCGAACGCCGATGCTCTCCAGGTACTTGACCAGGTCATTCTTCTTGAAGTGCGTCGTGCCGTTGAACGCCGTGTGCTCCAGAATATGGGCATTCCCGAGCTGATTCGGGTTCTCGAGTACCGAGCCGGCGTTGACGACGAGCCGAAGCTCGGCGCGCTTCGCCGGCAGCGCATTCTTGCGGATGTAATATCGGAGGCCGTTCGGCAGCGTACCGACCTTGACGGCGGGGTCCACCGGCAGAACGGTCGTGAGCGGGAGCGGCGCGATGGCCGGGGCCGGCACGGTTTGCTGAGCGATCGCCGGAACGGCGAGCAGGAGCAGCGATAGCGGCGACAGCGAACGAAAACGTGACATGTCGTAGGGGTCTGGAGGAGGAAGTCTTCCAAGCTATCGAAAAAGGCAGCACAAGGCGAGGCAATTCCCGGGGCTCGCGGGTACGGGTTGGCCTCGACAGCGAACGCGCGCTGGATGACGTATCCTCCAATGGCCGCAATGTTCCAGCACTCATCTTCCGCAAAACCGGTGTTGACTTTCGAAAGATTCAGGACGCCGATGATCACTTACAGCAGAATGGTGGTGGTCGCGTGCGCCCGTGCTATCGCAATAGCGTGAACTTCTTTCGTTCGCCCACGCGATAGCCGAACACTTTTTCAATCACGTCGCTGAGGAAGAGCCGGAGATCCTTCCTCGACATGTGGCGAAGTCGGTAGTCCGGGTCGAAGCGCCAGTCCTGCAAGGCGACATGCGGGCGCATTACCGCGGGGTGCGAGCCCGTGAACGTTCGGAGCCCATAGCTCTGCCGGTATTCAAAGTTGCGAAACGTGCCGTCGAGCGCGTTGCCACGATACCAGCGTGACATCTGCTCGTGCTTCTGCGCCATCTGCCTGGGCGGCTTCACGTGACCGTAGTGGTAGACCGTCCCGCCGGACCATCGCACGCGCACCTTCCGGTCGCCGATCAGGAAGCTCTGGGCATCCCCGACGCTGCGGGCACCCACGGCGCGGCGGACAATGCGCACTTCCTGACGGTACCAGTTCCTCGCGGTGGCCACCACGGAGTACGAGCCGTAGAAGTGCACGTACCTCATGAGCAGTCCTTCAACACGGGCATCGCCACGATACTGCTCGCAACTCGCGCGAATCGTTGGGAGATCCGCTTCGTGCATCACTTCGTCGGCTTGAAGATAGAAGCACCACTCGCCCTGGCAGCGCGCGAGTGCCTCGTTGGTCTTCTCGGCGAGGATGTGTCCGCCCTTCTGCCGGGTCGTGTCCCACTGACTGTCGAAGATGCGGATTTTCGGATCGCCAATCGACTCTATCAGGGCGCGCGTATCATCGTCGCTCTGACCGACGCCGATGACGAACTCGTCGACGATGGGGAGAATCGAGCGGATAGACTCGACGACCGGGTAGCCCATAATTCGCGCGTTGCGGATAACGGTGAATCCGGAGATGAGCATCACAACCGCGTCTCTCGCAAACGTGGCGCTCGCAACATTCTACTGCGCTCCCATTGGTAGTGCGCCCAGCAACGCCCCGAACTGCTCCGGTGTCACCGTCTCGGGGCGCGAGTCCGGATCAATGCCGGCGCGCGTCAGCACCCCCTCGGCACCCGGTGCATCGAGCGAAGCGATTTCACGGACGATCTTCCGCATCTGCTTCCGGCGCATGGTGAAGCAGTCGATGACCAACCGCCGGAACGTCTCCTCTTCGCCGTGCTGTACCAGCGGGTCGGTCCGCGGCGTCACGCGAATAACGGCCGACTCCACCTTCGGCACAGGCTTGAACGCGCTCGCCGGAACCCGAAACAGAATCTCCGCGCGTGCGAACGCCTGCACGTTAATAGAGAGCGCACCGTACGCTTCCGCCCCTGCCGGCGCGACGATGCGCTCCGCCACCTCTCGCTGTACCAGGTAGACCGCGCGATCCGCGCGCGGGTGCCGCATCGCCTGGAACAGAATGGGCGACGTGATGTTGTACGGAACGTTCCCCGCGACGACGTACGGCCCGCCGGCCAACTCCGCCAAATTCACCTTGAGCACGTCCTGCGCGACGAGCGTGAACACGGGCGACGATCCAAAGCGCTCGTTGAGGTGTTCGGTGAGGCGGCCGTCGATCTCGATGCAGATCAGTCGCGCCGCCCGCGGCAGCAGCTCGGCAGTCAGCGCGCCCCGGCCCGGCCCGATCTCGATGACGGTTTCGCTGCCGGACAGCTCGAGCGCCTCCGCGATCCGCCGAAGCACACTCGCGTCATTCAGGAAGTGTTGGCCGAACCGCTTCAGCGCCGGCGGCCGGCCCGGAGGGCGCTCGCTCAGCTGCGGAGAACGACCAGGGTGAGATCGTCGAGCGGTGCGCTGTTCCCCATATGCCTCCCGAGGACTTCGAACACCCGGTCGACAATGCCGTCAGGCGACTCGTTCCGAAAGCGGCTCACTGTTTCCAGCACCGGCTCCTCTCCGAGCTTCAGGTCGCGCGGGCTGCGGGCATCACTGATGCCATCGGTGAACAGAAGCAATATATCGTCGCCGGGCGACCACGGCATCGCACTCTTGCCGGCGGTGTCGTCCACCATGCCGAGGGGAGGATTCAGTGCGGTAAGGCGCTGGACGTCACCATCGCGCGAGATCCTGAAGGCGTGCGGATGGCCGGTGTTCGCGTACTCCAGTACTCCCCGCCTGGCATCCACCACCGCATAGCACAGTGTAATGAACATCTCCGTGGTGGCGAGCTCATCGCGCAGCGACGCGTGCAGCCGATTGACCAGCTCGGCCGGATCGTCAGTCTGCTGCGCGTGAATGGCCGAGGCGCTCATGGCGAGCGCCATGATGAGCGCGGCCCTGTACCCGTGACTCGAGACATCGCCGATCAACGCGCCCGCCTTGCCCTCGCCGAGCCGGAACAGGTTGTAGAAATCACCCCCGACACTCTCGGCCGGAACGACGCGTGCGGCAACGATCGCATCCGGCCGCGTCACATGCACACTGGGCAACAACTTCATCTGGAGATCGTGCGCGAGCTCCATCTCCTGCACCAGGCGCTGCTGTGCAATGGAGCTGCGCACCAGTCGCGCGTTCTGAATCGCGGTGCCGATCTGCGTCGCGATGGCGGTGATCAGCTTCTGATCACCCGCCGAGAACGCGTGCCCGGAGCGTCGGTCCGAGAGATTGACGACGCCCAGCGGTTCCGGGCCCGCGGGCGCGGTCCACATGATCGGGACCGACAACATCGCGCCACGACGGTAGGGCGACTCCGCTTCGCAGATCTTGTCCCCCGATTCGACGATCATCGCGCGGCGCGTGCGAAACACTGTCGCGGATGCACTGGATTCATCCGCGATGCCAATAGGGCTCGCAACCGAAGTGTCGTTGCCAAGGAGCGCGATCGTCTGGAGCGTATCGGTGACGCGATCGTGTACCAGGATGGACCCTTTGCGGGCACCGACGGTCTCGGAAATCTCCCGCAGGATGGTTCGCGCGGTCTCTTCAAGATTGACGGTTCGACCGAGAATCTCGCTCATCGTGTAGAGGAGATTGATCTCCTCGTAGCGCTCGGCCAACTCGTTGGCCGCGTGCTCCACTTCGAGCGCCGACTGGAGATACTGGCCCACGACGGGGAGCAGGAAGCTGAGATAAATGGACGGTGACGCACCAGGCGCGGTGCACGGTCCCAGGACCATCCAGGCCTTTCCCGGTGCCGAGATCGGGGCGATGAACGTGGGGCCGTCGCGGTGCGCCACCTCTCGAACGCCGGATGTGATGGCCCGATACTCATGATCCGGCGGGCTACTTCGATTGGGCGACGCCGCCGCTACCCCCAGCCGGTCGTCCGCGGTCAGCACCACCACTATTACTTCGCACTGCGTTGCCGCGTGGAAGGCGCGAAGCACCTCCGCGAGGTCGTTCACGCCCGGTTGAGCGTCAACCGGACAACGTTTCCCCCCTCGTTAAACCGTTCCACCCGATCCATCAGGCTCGGCCTCTTCCCGATCCATCAGGCGCTGCATCAGGAAGAGGCCGCGCCCATCTTCGCGAAGCAGATTCTCCGGAGTGGTCGGATCCGACATCGAGTCGTCCATGTCGAACCCCAGTCCCTCATCCGCGATCTCAAGGACCAGCTGCTGGTCATCCAGCTTGACGCTGACGCGCACGTGCTTGTCGCGATCCTCCCCGTTGCCGCGCAGGATGGCATTCGACAACGCCTCGCTCAGGGCAACGGGGACATTGAGGGTACACAACTGTGGCGCGAAACTTTGAT
>JBKJRV010000218.1:0-4855 GCA_046593115.1 Gemmatimonadaceae bacterium | reverse complement strand
CGCATGGTTGATGCGCCGTGCGTGATGGTCATCACCAAGAGCGGCTTCTCGGCGCGCATTGTCGCGTCGCACCGCCCGAACGTGGCAATCCTTGCGCTGACGGACATTGAACGGACGTCACGCCAGCTGGCCCTCATCTGGGGTGCGATTCCGGTGCTCGTACCGCACTGCGACAAGTATTCGGAGATGGTGCATCACGGTCTTGAGGCGGTGAAGCGACTCAAGCTGGCGAATCCGGGCGATCGCATCGTCATTACGGCGGGTGTGCCATTCGACATTCCCGGAACCACGAACATGCTGAAGGTCGAGATCGTGTGAAGCTGACCTTTCTGGGGACCGGGACCAGCTTCGGAGTTCCGCAGATTGGCTGTCATTGTACGGTGTGCCGTTCTCCGGATCCGCGCGACCGGCGGAATCGTGTGGGAGCGGTGGTCGAGACGGATGGCGGGACGCGGTTGTTGATCGACACACCGCCCGAATTGCGCCTGCAATTGATTGCCAATGGGATCGATCGCGTGGATGCAGTGCTGTTCACCCATGATCACGCCGACCACACTCACGGGATCGATGATCTGAGAGCCATCACGGTGCGCCGCGATGCGCCGCTGACTCTGTACGGGCCTGCCGATACGCTCGAGCGTTTGTCGAGGCGCTTTCCGTACATCTTCGATGATGCCCTGCGCCCGCTGCCCGGGACGTCAAAGCCCGAGGGCCGGGCGCGCGCCCTGACCGAAGGCGAGCGCGTTCAGATTGGCGACGTGGAGGTGATGCCGGTCGCTGTGCCGCATGGGCCGTGGACGGTGTTTGCGTACCGTATCGGCCCCCTGGCCTACGTCACGGACGCGAAGTCACTGCCGCCGAAGACCATCGAGATGCTTCGGGGTGCCAGTGTCCTTGTTATCAACGCTCTGTTCCGCACGGAGCATCCGACGCACCTGAGCATGCCCGAAGCCATCCAGGCGGCGCGCGCTATCGGCGCGGAGCGAACGTATCTGACTCACCTGACGCACGACAACCTGCATGCGGATCTGGAGGCAGAGCTTCCGAGGGGGATTTCGCCAGCCTTCGATGGCCTTACTGTGAGAATCGACTGATATGACGATCCGGCTTGATTATTCGAACATGATCGCGACGTCCGTCGCCGGCGGCCTGAAGGCCCCAGCGTGGACGCGATCGGCGAAGGAGTTCCGCTCCACGCACGCGGAAGTACAGAAGCTCGTCGCGAGCGGAGCACTTGGATTCTTCGGGTTGCCGACGAATCGCAGGCTGTTGCAACAAACGATTCGGTACTCGGCGGAAGTAGAGGGTCGATATGACGATGTCGTGATTCTTGGCATCGGTGGATCGGCGCTAGGGCCGATCGCGCTTCGAACAGCGCTTCGGCCGTATTCGTGGAACGCGATCGCATCCGCGCAGCGGAGCGGCTTTCCGAGGCTCCACGTGCTCGACAACGTGGATCCGGAGACCATTGGCGCCCTGCTCGACCGTCTCGATCTCGCACGGACGCTGTTCGTTGTGACGTCGAAGTCCGGTGGCACCGCTGAGACGATGGCGCAGTTTCTCATCGTGCGTGAGCGGCTGGCGAAGGCAGCGGGCGGGTGGACGGGGCAAAACACGGTGTTCGTCACCGATCCCGAGAAGGGTGCGCTTCGGCCGGTGGCGCGGAAGGAAAACATCGACGCGCTCGAAATTCCCGCGAACGTCGGCGGCCGTTTCAGCGTGCTGTCGCCCGTTGGTTTGCTGCCGGCGGCATTGATTGGCATTGACGTCGCCGCGATGCTCGAGGGCGCGGAGGATATGCGCATGCGATGCGAGACGAATGCGCTGGCGAAAAATCCGGCCGGATGCTTCGCGATGCTGCAGTGGATGGCCGACCGGAAGCTGAAGAAGAACATTCACGTGCTCATGCCGTACTCTGATTCGCTGCGGGACCTGGCGGACTGGTTCGTACAGCTGTGGGCGGAAAGTCTCGGCAAGATGCAGCCGGTCGGAAAGTCCGTGGGACCCACGCCGCTGGCCGCGCTGGGGGCCACCGATCAGCACAGTCAGGTGCAGCTCTTCATGGAAGGTCCAAAGGACAAGACGGTGACGTTCATCGCTGTCCGGGATCGCGCAGTGGATTTGTCGATTCCCGCGGCATATCCTGAGGTTCCGGAGCTCAGCTATCTGGGTGGACACTCACTCGCCGAGCTCATTGGCGTGGAGCAGCGCGCGACCGCCGGCGCACTGGCTGCGCGGGGGCGGCCCAACATGACCATCGAGATCGACCGTGTGGACCCGTGGCATGTGGGCGGGCTGATCATGTTGTTCCAGATCGCGACCGCATACGCCGGTTACCTGTACGGGATCGACGCGTTCAATCAGCCAGGTGTGGAGCTGGGAAAGCAGTTTGCGTATGCGCAACTGGGACGGGCCGACGCGGAGGGTGCCCGACGGGAGTGGGATGCGCTTCCAAAGCCCGATCCCCGATGGCAGGTGTAGTCGCGGACAGCGATGCCGTCCGCGAACAAGGCGCTTCGTGGATGCCGGATACGGTGGCCGACAATGTGCCGGACGGAGAGGCTTGCCGCGAACCGATGCGCCCGTCAGTTTTTGTCAGCCGAGGACACGTGGGGAGATCGTGTTCACGGACTGACGAAACGCGCGCATCGCATCGCAACACAGCCCAGGCCAGCGGAACATCGTGACCCAAACACAATTGCAGCTCGAGAAGGACATTTTCGGCGACGCGGTCGCCGTGAACAATGGCAAGGTCACCGTAACGCGGCCCGACGTGCTGGCTGGTGCGCGCATGGACACGCTGGTACGCGCGGCTGTATTCGGCGAGGGCGCGGAGAAGGAGTATGCCAGGTGGCTCATCTGGGAGATTGGGCAAACCGTCGGCGTTCGACCCGGATCCATTCACGACCTCTACATGGCGCGAGGCGCCGGCAGGATTGGTGGCTTCACCGTGCCGGCCATCAATGTGCGGGGTATGTCGTACGACACGGCGCGTTCCATCTTTCGCACGGCGATCAGGCAGCGAGCCGGCGCCTTCATCCTCGAGATCGCCCGCTCCGAAATCGCGTATACGGATCAGCGGCCGTCGGAGTACGTGGCCGTGATGCTGGCGGCGGCCCTCCGCGAGGGCTTCCGCGGACCCGTGTTCATTCAGGGAGATCACTTCCAGGTGAACCACAAGAAGTTCGCCGCCGCGCGCGAACCCGAAGTGAAGGCCGTCAAGGAGCTGATCACCGAGGCCGTGTCCGCGGGGTTCTACAACATCGACATCGATACCTCAACGCTCGTGGACCTGAAGCACGAATCGCTGGAAGAGCAGCAGCGGCTCAACTACGAGGTGGGGATCGAGCTGCTTCGTCACGTGCGAGCCGCTGAACCGCCCGGCGTCACGATTTCGGTGGGTGGGGAAATTGGCGAAGTGGGCACGGAGAACTCCACCGAAGAAGAGCTGCGGGCGTACATGGACGGATTCAACCGGACGCTCCAGAAACACGCCAGGGGGATGATCGGGCTGTCGAAGATCAGCGTTCAGTCCGGCACCTCGCACGGTGGGACGGTGCTCGCAGACGGGAAGATCGCGGACGTGAAGCTCGACCTGGACACGCTGGAGCGTCTGTCGAAGGTGGCGCGGGATGAATACGGACTGGCTGGCGCCGTTCAGCATGGTGCGTCGACGCTCCCGGACACCGCGTTCAATAATTTCCCCAAACGAGAGACCGCCGAAATTCATCTCGCGACGAACTTCCAGAGCATGTTGTACGATCATTGCCCGCGGGAGCTCCGCGAGGAGATCTACGGATGGTTGCGGGAGCACGCGAAGGACGAACGCAAGGACAAGGACTCCGACGAACAGTTCTTCTACAAAACGCGCAAGAAGGCGCTCGGGCCGTTCAAGCGCCGCTTCTGGGATCTGCCGGAGAAGGTCAAGCAGGAACTCGCGACCGCCTACGACGCCAAGTTCGAGTTTCTGTTCGCGCAGCTTGGGATCGGCGATACGGCAAAGCACGTGGCGGCCTTCGTGAAGACGCCGGCGCTGCATCCCCGAACGGCCGGCGAGATGGCAGCGGTGCAGGCCGCGCCCGATGATGCCAGCCTGAGTGACTGAACGGCGGAATCGGCCGGACATCGCGCGGCTCTGGGTCGCGGCGCATCAGGAGCTCGCCGACCGGGCGTCGCACGAGCTTCGGAACGCCCTGAACAGCGTCGCTGTGAATCTGGAGGTGGTGCGCAGCCGACTCGGGCGGAGTGGTGTTGATGCGCGTGCGGTGGCCCCGTTCGCCGGGACGGCCGCAACCGGAATGGAGCAACTGAGTGCGTTCTCGGAAGCCTTCCTCATGCTGGCGAGGTCGCCACGCCAGCCCGCTGACGTGGGCGCGATGTTGACGTCGATCTTCACCGTTCTCGAGCCGGACGCCCGCCGGTTGTCCGATGCCGTGTCCCTGCGTGCCCCGGCAGCCGGAGACGGTGTGACGGACGCTCCCGCGGATGCGACTCGGCTCGTGCTCCTGGCAACAGCGCTCGAAGGCGTTCGAACGGGCGCGTCGGTAGTCTGTACCGTGACCTCGATGGCGTCCGGGCGATTCACCCTGTTGTTCGGTGGCTGGTTCCCGTTACAGCTCCCCGATGCCATCGTTAGTGTCGCCCGTGGCGCCGACATTCTGCTCGAGCAGGATCAGACCGACGGGGTGCGATGGACCTTCCCAGCCTATACCGGCTGAACACGCCTGCGATGCCGAAAGACACCAAAACCGAACAGCAAGCCAGAATACTCATCGCCGATGATGAGAAGGCCATCACCGACGGGTTGAGTGCCATTCTCTCCGACGAGGGCTATCACGTCGAAATTGCTCCCGAC
>JBKJRV010000155.1:0-8668 GCA_046593115.1 Gemmatimonadaceae bacterium | reverse complement strand
GTTCACGCGCCTTCCCGAGCTTGGTGACAAGGGCTACGGGGCCTTTGTGATAGACGCGAAGACCGCGGGCTTCGAGGTGACCGAGTTGATCGAAGTGAGCGCTCCACATCCACTCGGCACGCTTCGGTTCACCGGGTGCCAAGTGCCGAAGTGGCGAATGATTGGAGAGCCTGGCCATGGGCTGAAGGTTGCGCTGGACACGCTAGATCTCTTTCGCTCCACCGTCGGAGCCGCCGCGCTCGGCTTCGCTCGTCGCGCGCTACACGAGTCGCTCCAGTGGGTAAGAGAGCGGAAGGCGTTCGGAGAGCCGATCGCCACCTTCCAGCTCACGCAGGCGAGGATCGCCGACATGGCGACGACGGTGGACGCTGCTGCGCTGCTGATCTATCGAGCGGCCTGGGCGAAGGATCAGGGGGCAACACGCATCACGCGCGAGGCGGCCATGGCGAAGCTCTTCGCAACCGAAGGGGCTCAACGCGTTGTTGACGACGCCGTGCAGCTCTTCGGCGGTCGGGGAGTCGTCCGCGGGGAGATCGTGGAGCAGCTGTATCGCGAGGTTCGCGCGCTGCGCATTTACGAGGGCACCAGCGAGATTCTCAAGCTCGTGATCGCGGGACAGGTGCTGAAGGAGGCTGGAGGTGCGAAATGAGACTGGGGGGGCGTATTGCGTACTGCGTATTGCGTAGAACCGCTCAGGTGACGCTAGTCGTGAAAACCATTGCGTATTGCGTAGAACCGCTCGGGTCGCGTTGGTCGTGAAGACTATTAGGTACTGCGTGTTAGTCGTGGCCGTAGTTGCTATGGGTTTGAATGCGCGATGCCTGTCCGGCCAGAGCTCAGCCACTGAAACGCCCAGTGCCGCATCGCGCGTGACGACACTCCTTCCATCGGGCGATGTATTTCGCGCGCCGATGGCGGATCCCCGGGAGCCACGCTTTCACCAGAGCGTTGTGCAGATTCACGGAGGGTCGCTCGCGTCTCGCGTCTGGCTCACCGATCACGGCGAGTCCATCGGGCTGCTTCGCACGGAGAACGCCAGCCGGCAGCGTGCCCTGCAGCTCGGCCTGCTGGTCGCCAAGTTTGCGCAGTTCGACCTTCGCACGGAATCAAACGACCTGGTCAACGCCGATTATATGATCGGATTTCCAGTGACCTTTCGCCGAGGGCCGGTGACCGGGCGTGTGTCGCTGTATCACGTGAGCTCGCACCTGGGCGATGAGTACCTGCTCGCCGCGAACCGCGAGCGCGTGAACGTGAGTTTTGAGACGCTTGATGCCCGCGTGTCACGCGAGTGGGGCGGTTGGCGAGTGTATGGTGGCGGGGACATTGCCGTCCGTCGTTCGCCGAAAGATCTGGTGGGGGCAGCAGCGCACGGCGGTGTCGAGCATCGCGGGGTCCGATACGGCCGTGCCATGTTCGCAAATGGCATCGTCTATCCCGTGGCAGGGGTGGACATGAGTGCGCCAGGTTCACGGTCCGGTGGCGCGCGTGTTTCCGCCAAGGCTGGATTGGAGCTGACGTCGAACCGATCCGGCGGCACAACAGGCCGATCCATGAGCGTGCTCGGCGAGTACTTCGCTGGTCGGTCGCAATTCGGGCAATTCTACCGCGAGCGCATTCGCTTCGCAGGTCTGGCGCTGCAGTTCACCCTATGACAGGTCCATACAGCGCGCACGTCGACACTTTTGCGCGCGACGCGTTACCTCCGAGGGAGCTGTGGCCTCGGTTGAACGTGGAGGACGTACCGTCCATCGCAGGCATCGAGCGCATGAACTGTGCAGCGATGCTTCTCGACGACATGGTATCGGCCGGCGGGGGCGACAGGGTGGCGCTGCGATGCCCGAATGGCCAGTGGAGCTACCGGCAGCTCATGGAAGCGAGCAACCGGATCGCCCACGTGCTGGTGGATGAGTGCAACGTGGTCCCCGGTAATCGCGTGCTCCTTCGCGGGCCGAATAACCCGATGATGGCGGCGTGCTGGTTCGCCGTGCTGAAAGCGGGTGGAATCGTCGTGTGCACCATGCCCTTGCTCCGAGCGAAGGAGCTCACCTTTGTCGCGGAGAAGGCGCGCATCGATCTGGCACTGTGCGACGCACGTATTCTGGACGCCTGCGAGCAGGCGGCCGGACAAACGACGTTCCTGAATCGCATTGTACCATTTTCGAGTGGCGAGACGGGCTCGCTGGAAGCGATGATGGCGAGCAAGCCGGCCACGTTCAAAGCGGTGGAGACGTCGGCCGATGACGTGGCAATCATCGCCTTTACGTCAGGCACAACGGGCCAGGCCAAGGGCACGATGCATTTCCATCGCGACCTGATCGCGGCCGCCGACCTGTTTCCAGAGCATGTGCTCCAGCCGACACGCGACGACATTTTCTGTGGCTCGCCACCACTGGCATTCACCTTCGGGCTGGGCGGGCTACTGCTCTTTCCCCTGCGTATTGGCGCCAGCTCAGTGCTGCTGGAGCAGTCGGCGCCGCCGCATCTGCTCAAGGGCATTCAGGACTTCGGTGCGACGATCTGTTTAACCGCACCCACCGCATATCGGGCCATGGCGCCTCTGGCGAAGGACTATGACATCTCGAGCCTTCGGAAATGCGTCTCTGCCGGAGAAACGCTCCCTCTCGCCACGTTCAACGCGTGGAAGACCGCGACCGGTCTGGAGATCATCGACGGTATCGGGTCCACCGAGATGTTGCACATTTTCATCAGTGCGGCCGGAGACGCGATTCGGCCAGGCGCCACCGGAACGGCGGTGCGGGGCTACGAAGCCACCATCGTCGATGAGGACGGCCGGCCGCTACCCCCCGGTACGATCGGTCATCTCGCCGTGCGGGGGCCTACCGGCTGTCGCTATCTTGATGACGAGGAGCGTCAACGCACGTACGTCCGGAACGGCTGGAACCTGCCAGGCGATTCCTATCGCATGGACGAGGACGGTTATTTCTGGTATCAGGCACGCACCGACGATCTCATTGTGTCGTCGGGCTACAAGATTTCCGGACCGGAGGTGGAGAACGCGTTGCTCGACCATCCATCGGTGCAGGAGTGCGGCGTGGTTGCGGCGCTGGATGACGAACGCGGGTTCATCGTGAAAGCCTTTGTGGTGCTGCGACCAAACAATCAGGGAGGAGACGAGCGCGTGAAGGAGTTGCAGGAATTCGTGAAGGCGCAGATTGCGCCATACAAGTATCCCCGAGCCATCGAGTTCGTGGCGACGCTGCCAAGAACGGAGACGGGAAAGCTCCAGCGGTTCCGGTTGCGCCAGAATGATGGTGCTTCCGTGCCGGAGCAGCGGTAAGGATGTCGGGGGAGGGGTCGGGCTCGCGTACTTCACTCGACGTTCAGAGCTCCACGCGGAGCAACATCCTCCAGCCACACGGTTGGCCCCAGCCGAAGGGGTACTCCAACGGCATGAGCGCCACTGGCCGGATCGTGGTGGTCGCCGGACAGATTGGCTGGAATCCGGTGAAGGGCCAGATCGAGAATCACGATTTTGTCCTCCAGGTCCGTCAGGCGCTCGTCAACATCGAAGCGGTGCTCCGAAGTGCGGGTGCCATCCCCGCCGACGTCGTGCGACTCACCTGGTTCATCACCGACCGGGACGAGTACGTGGCGGCGCGAAAGGAAATTGGTCGCGTATACCGCGAGATCTTCGGCTCGCACTACCCGACCATGTCGGTGGTCGTGGTCGCAGGCCTGATCGAGCCAAGGGCCAAGGTCGAGATCGAGGCGACCGCCGTGTTGCCGGTACGGTGATGCGCGCGGGTTTCCTGGCAGTCCACTCTCATCATCGAGCGAGGCCGTGACACCGGTACGACGACGCGCGCAATCGCCGCGAAGCCGATCTCTGGCGGAATCCGCAGTCAGCAAGCCACCGTCCACAGGCACCGGCCTTCGTACGCTGGCGGTCGACATCGGCGGCAGTGGCGTGAAGGCTTCCGTTCTCGACGCCTCTGGTGCGATGCTGCACGAGCGCGTACGGATCGAGACGCCAGACTCGCCGACACCGGAGCAGCTCGTCGACATCGTTACGGAATGTGCCGCCGCGCTCCCCGTGTTCGATCGCATCTCGGTCGGCTTCCCCGGTGTCGTCATTGATGGCGTTGTACGCACCGCGCCGAATCTCGGAACGGAGGCGTTCAGAGGCTTTGATCTCGGCGCGGCGATCCGCGCGCGTTTCGGAAAGCCCGTGCTCCTCATGAACGATGCCGACATGCAGGGTTACGCCGCCGTGAAGGGGAGAGGTGTCGAGATGGTGATCACGCTCGGCACCGGCTTCGGCACCTCCGTTTTTCTGGACGGGCACCTTGGGCCGCACATGGAGTTCGCGCACCATCCCTTCCGGAAGGGTGATACCTACGAAGAACAGCTCGGCGATCCCGCACGGCGTCTCGCGGGTAAAAAGGAGTGGAGCCGGCGCGTGCTGAAGGCCATCGATACCCTTCGTCACCTGACGAACTTCGATCACATCTACATCGGCGGTGGGAACGCATCGAAGCTCGACATCGAGCTTCCTCCCGATGCATCCATCATCGATAACACCGCTGGCATTCTCGGCGGCATCAAGGCCTGGCACGACGGAACTGGCAGCGCCTGATCGTCTCGACTGCTACGTAGCCAGGGTTTCGTAGTCGGGGGTGAGGCGCATCGCCCGCGCCCGGTGTGAGGCATCCACCCACAATTCTGAAATACTTAGCCACGGTTCTGCACGACGCGCGTCGTGACACACGTCACACGCGGCGGTGCATCAGTCCAAGGGTGTCCGGTCATCGCGACCGCATGTCCCGTCATCGTGTCCGGCACCAGTGTGATTCGCCGCACAACGGCCGCGATTAACCAGCCTGCAGACGTTGTTAAGTCGCGGTCGGCAGGAGGCATGTGCATTGCTTTTATACGCGCCCGCAGGAGCTCGTATTTCACCGCTGAATGTGACCGTGGTCGCGCGCAGTCCTCCGCTCGTGCCGACCGACTATCCCGTACTCACCGCGATGCTGTGGGGAGAATGAAATGAGGAAGCTCGTACTCCGATCGATGGTCTTCACCGTACTGGTCGCTGTATTGGCGGTCTGCGGTGTGGACAACACGTCTGCGCCCGCACCGCAGCCGATAGCGCCGCAGACCAGTCTGCTGGGCGGCGATCTGCTGGGTGGCACCGGCGGCACTGTCGACAACCTGCTGGCGCCACTGAGCTGCAATACGAAGGGTTACGGCAGCGTCACCATGGTGATGGGCAACCCCGGTGGCTCCATCTCTGTGGGCCCGCACACGCTGACGATCCCGTCGGGTGCGCTCGGCAAGAGTGTCTCGATCACCATGAGCGCGCCGAAGGGCAACATCATCCAGGTGAAGTTTCTGCCCGAAGGCCTCGCATTCAACAAGCCAACGTCGCTCACACTGAGCTATGGCGAGTGCGGGCTGCTCGTATTGAATCCGAAGGTCGTCTTCATCGATGACGACAGGAACATTCTCGAGACGCTGCTCTCGTTGCCGAACCTGTTGGGCAAGACGGTTACAGGTCAGGTCGGCCATTTCTCAGCGTACGCGGTAGCCGAGTAATACATGCTGGAGCTCGTGACGGTAGGGGGGCGGCAGCGCCCGGGCGATCAGGACGATCGTCCGGGTGCTGCCGTTTGTCTCGCCGAAGCGAAAGAGTATGAGCTGAAGGGTCGCCTCGCCGAGGCGATGCAAGCGTGTAACCGCGCGATAGCGTTCGCGGACGAGCAGACGGAAGGCGCCATCCTGTCGGAAGCATTGCGTCGTCTGGGCAGTCTGCATCGCCGTCGGCATGAGTCTGCCGAGGCCGTCGCGTTGTGCAGGCGAAGCTACGATACCGCGACCGCGATAGGCGATACCAATCTCGCCGCCGAGGCGCTGAATGGACTTGCGTTGGTGCATCTTGGTCTTGGCGAGTGGGAAGAAGCGCGGCGCGCTTTGGAGACGGCGCTACAGCTCGGGGCGGCATCGGACTCGCTACGCGGCCGCATCGAGCAGAACCTCGGCATCATGGCCAATGCCGAAGGCGATCTCGAAGCCGCAAAGGGACATTATCAACGCTCGCTGGATCTGGCGAAGCTGACGTGTGACCCGCGCGCGCAGGTTGTGGCGTACAACAACCTCGGCATGCTGAACGCGGACTACGAGGATTGGACGGAGGCAGACGCGTGCTTCCGCACGAGCCTCGAAATCTCGTCAAGTATCGGCGATGTGCAGCATCGCGCGCACGCGCTTGTGAACCACACGGAAGTATTCCTCGCTCGCGGTGAGTTCGAGAAGGCGCGGAAGAGCGCTGAAGAAGCCCTGCAGATCTTCGACGGCCTCGATCAACGCGGCCACAAGTCCGTTGCCTACAAGATTCTGGGCGTGGTCTACCGCGAAACCGGCAACTTCATGCTGGCGGAATCGCGACTCCGCGCCGCGCTCGAGATGTCGTCCGAAGTCGGGGCGACGCTGATCCAGGCCGAGACGTCCCGCGAGCTGGCGGTGTTGTATCAGCAGATGGGACGCAATCAGGAAACTTTGAAGCTCCTGACCTCAGCGCACCGATTGTTCGGTCGCCTGAATGCGCGCCGCGAACTGGTGGACGTGGCGTCCAAGACGTCGCACCTCGAAGGGATCTACCTTGACATCGTCAAGCAGTGGGGCGCCTCGATCGAATCGTCAGACAGCTACACCCACGGTCACTCGGAACGCGTGGCCGAGTATGCGGTGCGGTTGGCGACGTCGTTGGGGCTTCTCGATGCTGAGCTGACGACGGTGCGCGTCGGCGCCTACCTCCACGACCTGGGCAAGGTCCGCGTGCCGCACGAGGTGCTGAACAAGGCCGGCAAGCTCACGAACGAAGAGTTCGACATGATGAAACTGCATCCGGTGCACGGCATCGAGATGCTGGCGGCCATCGAATTCCCGTGGGACATCAAGCCGATCATTCACTCGCATCACGAGAAACTCGACGGCACCGGTTATCCGGACAAGCTGCGCGGCGATGAAATTCCGTTGTATGCGCAGATCATCGGCATCGTGGACGTGTTCGATGCGCTGACGACCACGCGCAGCTATCGCGCGGCGATGTCGCAGGAGAAGGCAGTCAGCATCATGCTCGAAAATCCCGGCCATTACCGCCCCGAGGTTCTCGAAGCCTTCATGTCGGTGCTCGGCGCGCCGGCTCAGCCGGTTTCCCGCTTCACACCGTCTTCGGTTCCCCGGATTCAAATTCGCGCGGCCTGATCGGGGGCGGAGGCCGATGTCCCATGCCTGCGATCCTCATGGTTCCACTCCTGACGAATCTGCGGCCGGCGCTCAGTGCAGCGTCGCTACTCCAGCTGCACGGACGTGAGTCCCGGGCATACACCATCGTCGGCGTGGTCGACGACTCCATCACATTCGCCTCGTGGGCGGGGTGTTGCTCGACGATGCGCCTCGTAATACGGTTGTCGCATGCTGCCACGAAGTCTCGGACCGGTCGAGGTGCGCGTCGTTGGCTCGCTCATCGAAAAGGAGCTCTCGACGCCCGACCACTATCCGCTGTCCCTTAATGCGCTGCTCAGCGCCTGTAATCAGTCGTCCAATCGCGATCCGGTGATGACGCTCGATGGCGGCGCGGTGTCCGCGGCTATCGACGTGCTGCGTCGGCTCAGCCTGGTACGATCGTTTCAGGGCAGTGGGGAGCGGGTGGCGAAGTATCAACACCTTCTGGCAGAGTCGGACGGACTGTCGCGTGCCGAGCTGGCGGTGCTTTGCGTGCTGATGTTGCGCGGCCCGCAGACACTGGGTGAAGTGAGAAGCCGCGCGGCGCGGCTGATGCCAGGCGAGAATCCCGAGGGTGTGGAGGCGGCGCTCGAGGCGCTTATTGCCCGCGACCCGACGGCGGCGATCCAGCTCGCGCGTCGGCCTGGCCAGAAAGAGGCGAGATATGCGCATCTCCTGGGCGGCGAGGTGCAGGACGCGCGTGACGATGCTCCTCCGAATCCGGCTGCTTCCACCGACCGAATCGCGGCACTCGAGGAGCGCGTCCAGCAACTCGGCGGAGAAATGTCGGAGCTGAGGGCGCAGTTTGCGGCGTTCAGTCAGCAGTTCGAATAGCGTCTGCATCGTCACGCGGTGCCAATTACCCCGGTTCGCGCAGGCTTGCCTCAATGGCGGCGGTGGGCCAGGCGGCCGACGGTCGGAGCACCCGCGCAGCCGCGCGTGGGTCAGGCGTCTCGGAGGCCCCTCGCACCTTCGCCAGATCCTGGATGCAGCGTACGATGAGTGCGGTCCATCCCGTCTGATGGCTTGCTCCGATGCCGCGTCCGGTGTCCCCGTGGAAGTACTCGTAGAAGAGAATGAGATCGCGCCAGTGCGGATCGTCGGCGTAGCGCTGCTCGCCGCCGTGGCAGGGACGATGTCCGGCCTCGTCGGCGAGAAAGAGCCGGCTCAGGCGCGCCGCGATCTCGAGCGCGACTTCGATAAGATTCATCATGTGGCCTGAACCCGTCGGGCACTCGACGCGAAGGGTGTCGCCGTAGAAGTGGTAGTAGCGCTCCAGCGCCTCGATGAGGAGATAGTTCACGGGGAGCCAGATGGGCCCGCGCCAGTTGGAGTTTCCACCGAACAGGCCGGTATCAGCCTCACCCGGAGTGTAGTGAATGCGGTAGTCATCCACTCGCGCGTCGAAAATGAACGGGTG
>JBKJRV010000032.1:0-8263 GCA_046593115.1 Gemmatimonadaceae bacterium | reverse complement strand
TTGCCGAGCAGGTTCTGACGGAACCGGCCCTGCTTGCCCTTGAGCATGTCGGAGAGCGACTTGAGCGGGCGGTTGCCGGCACCGGTGACGGCGCGGCCATGACGGCCGTTGTCGAAGAGCGCATCCACGGCTTCCTGCAGCATGCGCTTTTCATTACGGAGAATGACTTCCGGCGCGCGGTGCAGGATGAGCTTCTGGAGGCGGTTGTTGCGGTTGATGACGCGGCGATACAGATCGTTCAGATCCGACGTCGCGAAACGGCCGCCGTCGAGGGGAACGAGCGGGCGCAGATCCGGCGGAATGACTGGTATGACGTCCAGGATCATCCACTCGGCGCGGTTGCGCTGTTCGCCACTGTCGCCGGAGTTGCGGAACGCGTCAACGATCTTGAGGCGCTTCAGCGTCTGCTTCTTCCGGTGCTGCGACGTCTCGTCGATGACGGACGCGCGCAGCTCATCGGCAATCCGATCGACATCGATGTTCTTGAGCAGCTCGCGAACCGCGGGCGCTCCGATATCGGCCTTGAACTTGTCGTCGCCTTCTTCCTTCGCCTTGGCACGGAGCGTCAGATACTCTTCTTCGTCGAGCAGCTGGCTCGACGTGACTTCCTGATTGCCGGGCTCGATGACGACGTACGACGCGTAGTAAATGATCTTCTCGAGATCACGCAGCGTGATGTCGAGGAGATTGCCCATGGGGCTCGGCAGCGTCTTGAAGAACCAGATGTGCGCGACCGGCACCGCGAGCTCGATATGGCCCATGCGCTCGCGCCGGACCTTCGACAGCGTGACTTCGACGCCGCAGCGATCGCAGATGACGCCGCGATAGCGGATGCGCTTGTACTTACCGCAATGGCATTCCCAATCCTTGACGGGACCGAAGATGCGCTCACAGAACAGGCCGTCGCGCTCGGGCTTGAACGAGCGGTAGTTGATCGTTTCAGGCTTGGTGACCTCGCCCCATGACCACCAGGAGCGAAGGCCGCCCATCTCCAAACGCTCGCGCTCCTTGGAGTCGCGGGGTCCGCGGATCTCTTCGGGCGACGCAATGCGTACGTGAATGAAATCGAACGCTGACGCGCGCTGGTCGCGCGTGCTGCGGAAATCGATCATGTGTTACTCCTCCCCGCCGTTATCGCGACCGACAGCGGTGCCGGTCCCGTAATACCCATCGACGCTGACGCCGAGCGTCACCTTGATGCCGAGCGCCTGCAATTCCTTCACGAGCACGTTGAACGACTCCGGAATACCGGGCTCGGGCAGGTTCTGCCCCTTCACAATCGCCTCGTACACGCGACTGCGGCCGTTCACGTCGTCCGACTTCACCGTCAGGATTTCCTGGAGGGTGTGGGCAGCGCCGTAGGCTTCCAGTGCCCAGACTTCCATTTCTCCGAATCTCTGGCCGCCGAACTGCGCCTTGCCGGCGAGTGGCTGCTGCGTGACGAGCGAGTACGGTCCAATGCTGCGCGCGTGGATCTTGTCGTCCACGAGGTGTGAGAGCTTGAGCATGTAGATCTCACCGACGGTGACGGCGCTGGCGAACTTCTCGCCGCTCCGGCCATCGCGCAGCCATACCTTGCCCGCCTGCGTCAATCCCGCCAGACGCATCATCTCGCGCGCGGCCGCATCGACGTCGGCTTCCGACTTCTTGCCGAGCATCGCGGCCAGCGCCGGCAGCTCCTGCTGTTCCAGCAGGTCCATCGGCTCGCGGCCCGTCAGCTTCTCGAGCTGCTTGAACGCCGTCTTGTACTCCGCACGACGCGCCGCGGGCAGCTCCTCGTTCTCCGCCTGCTCGGCGTTGAACGCAATCTGCGCCGATGCTTCGGCAATCTCGCGTTCCGCGAGTTCCTTCGCAGCCGCGACGAGGTAATCGCGCACCTGGTGATAGAGGTCGCGCGTATTCTGCGAGACGATTCGTCCACCGAGGTCGTTCAGCTTCGCATCATCGAGCAACATCACGTGGTCGATCTCGACCCCCGGCTCGGGGCGAATATCGGTGAGCAACGTGCGCACATCACTGTCGGTGATCTTCGGCGCTTCGGTGCGGAGCTCGAGCGCCCGACCCGCCCAGCCGATTCCGGCGAGCTTGAGGAGCAATCCGATCTCGCGCTCGTTCGCGCCCTGGAAGACCGGCGTCTTGGCGTAGAAGCCGAGCAGTCGCGCGGCCCATCCAAGATGCGTCTCCAGGATTTGTCCAACGTTCATGCGGCCCGGTACGCCGAGCGGGTTGAGCACGATGTCCACAGGACGCCCGTCGGGAAGGAACGGCATGTCTTCCTCGGGGACGATACGGGCAACGATACCCTTGTTGCCGTGCCGGCCGGCCATCTTGTCACCCACCGAGATCTTCCTCTTCTCGGCCAGATACACCTTCACGAGCTGGATCACGCCGGGAGGCAGCTCATCGGGCTGCAGAATCCGGTCGATCCGTTCCTCCGCGCGCTCCTCGATCTTCGCCTTTTCTGCGTTGGCGACGTCGATGATCTCGCGAATGCGCTCGTTGATCTTCTTGTTCTCGACACGGAACGTCTTGAGGTCGAGCGTTGCAAGCCGGAGGTCGCGCAGCATCTCGGCCGACACCTTCGTGCCGGACGGAATGGCTTCCTCGACCGTGCCACTCTTCAGCGCGAGCGCGATGGTCTGACCTTCCAGAATCTCGCCGATCTCGCTGTCGCGCACGTCATTGACGCGCACCTTCTCCTCACCTTCGAGGCGACGAACATCACCGATGCGCTCGCCGCGGTCCTTCTCGACGACCTGGTCTTCGATGCGCGAGAAAATCTTGACGTCGATGACGACGCCTTCCATTCCCGGCGGCACCTTCAGCGACGAGTCCTTCACATCCTTCGCCTTCTCACCGAAGATCGCGGTGAGGAGCTTCTCCTCGGGGGAGAGCTCTGTCTCGCCCTTCGGCGTGATCTTGCCGACGAGAATGTCGCCGGGCTTGACGTGAGCGCCGATGCGGACGATGCCGCGCTCATCGAGATCGAGCAGCGCCTCTTCCGAAACGTTCGGGATCTCGCGCGTGATTTCTTCCTGTCCACGCTTCGTGTCGCGGACGTGCAGCTCCAGCTCCTGAATGTGGATCGACGAATAGATGTCATCCTTGACCAGGCGCTCCGAGAGCACGATGGCATCTTCGAAGTTGTGACCATACCACGGCATGAACGCGACGGTAACGTTTGCGCCGAGCGCCAGCTGACCTTGCTCAGTGGCCGCGCCATCGGCAAGCACTTCGCCCTGCTTCACCCGCTGTCCGAGCCGGACGAGTGGACGCTGGTTGATGGCCGTATCCTGGTTGGTGCGCCAGTACTTCTTCAGGCGATACCGGTCGTGCTGCGTCAGGCGCGCCAGCGGACGATCCTCATCCTTCTTGCTGCGCTCGGCCGGACCCGCATCGACGATAATCTCGTCGGCGGTAACGCGGCTGATGACACCTGCGCGCTTGGCAATGACGACGGCGCCGGAATCGCGAGCGACCTTCTCCTCGAGACCCGTGCCGACGAGCGGCGTCTGCGGATTCAGGAGCGGGACAGACTGCCGCTGCATGTTCGAGCCCATGAGCGCGCGGTTGGCGTCATCGTGCTCGAGGAACGGAATGAGCGCCGCGGCGATGGAGACGAGCTGCTCCGGTGCGACGTCCATGTAATCAATTCGATCAGGGCTCACGAGAGGGACGTCACCCTGCTCGCGGCAAAGGACGAGCTCTTCGACAAACGTGCCATCGGGATTCAAGCGCGCGTTGGCCTGCGCGATGGTCGCGTCTTCTTCGCGGTTGGCATCGAGCCACGCGATTTCGTTCGTCACCTTGCCGTTCTTGACGATGCGATAGGGCGTCTCGACAAAGCCGAGGTCATTCACCTGCGCGTAGCAGGCGAGCGACGTGATCAGTCCGATGTTCGGACCTTCCGGCGTTTCGACGGGGCACATGCGGCCGTACTGCGAATAATGCACGTCACGGACTTCGAAGCCAGCGCGTTCACGCGTGAGGCCGCCCGGTCCGAGCGCCGAGAGGCGACGCTTGTGCGTCAGCTCGGCGAGCGGATTGGTCTGATCCATGAACTGCGACAGCTGCGACGACCCGAAGAAGGCCTGGATGACGGCGCTGACCGTACGCGCATTCACCAGGTCATCGAGCGAGATCTTTTCCGGATCGGTGTTGATCGACATGCGCTCCTTCACCAGGCGCGCCATGCGGGAGAGACCGACTGAGAACTGGTTCGCGATCAGCTCGCCGACCGAGCGGATACGCCGGTTACCGAGGTGATCGATGTCATCCACGTGACCGCGGCCCTCGTGCAGCTCGACGAGGTAGCGGATGATCGCGATGAAATCCTCCTTCGTGAGGACGGTCTCATCGGCCGGACGGTTGGTCATCAGCCGCTGGTTGATCTTGTAGCGGCCGACACGACCGAGGTCGTAGCGCTTCGGCGAGAAGAACAGGCGCTCGAGTGCCTGACGCGCGGTTTCGCGGTTGGGCGCGTCCCCCGGACGCAGCAGCGCGTAAATCTGCTTGAGCGCTTCTTCTTCCTGGTGCGTCGGATCCTTCGCCAGCGTGTTCTTGATCAGCGTGGACTCGGCGCGACCAGATGGGGACATGACGTTGACGCGCGTGATCTCGGCGCGGCGCAGCTTCTTGATGAGCGTGTCGCTCAGCGACTGGCCGGCTTCGCCCAGCACTTCGCCCGACTCGGGATCGATGACATCGAGGGCGAGCTGGCGGCGCGAGGTGCGTTCGCCGCGCTCGATCGCGTCAACCTCGTCGCGGAGATCGATCATCATGTACGATGCGAAGACACGGACCTTGTTGATGTTCAGTCGGCGGAGCCGGTTGAACACCTCTTCGGTCAGCTCGTCGCCTTCCTTGACCAGCAGCTCCGTCTCGGAACGTTCGAGCTCGGTGCGTGCCTTCTTGGTCTTGAGGCGAGGCGCCTCGGGATCGTGCTTCTCGCCGGCGAGCGTAATGTCCTGGGCGATGATCGCGCCGATGACTTCGCGCTGATCGATGCGCGTCTCGCGCTTTTTCGCGAGGTCCAGCTCGCGCTCGGCGAAGAACAGGCGCAGAATGTCGCGATTCTCGCCGTAGCCGAAGGCGCGGAGGAGCGCCGTTGCCGGGAACTTCTTCTTCTTGTCGATGTGCACGTAGACGACATCATGGATGTCGACCGTGAACTCGACCCATGAGCCGCGGAACGGGATGATGCGCGCCGAGATGAGTCGCTGGCCGTTCGGGTGCGTGGATTCTTCGAACACCACGCCCGGTGAGCGGTGCAACTGGCTGACGATAACCCGTTCGGCGCCGTTGATGACGAAGGTGCCAAGTCCGGTGAGGAGGGGCAGCTCGCCGAGATAGACTTCCTTCTCGATGATGTTGCGCGGGCGCTTGACGCCGTTCACTTCCTCATTGATGACCAGCTGCAGCGTCGCTTTCAGCGGCGCCGAGTACGTCATATCGCGCTCGATGCATTCGCCGACGGAGTACTTGGGCTCGCCGAGGTTGTAGCGCACGAACTCCAGCGAGAAGTTCTCGTGAACGTCGGTGATCGGGAAGAGATCCTTGAACACCCGCTCGAGGCCAATGTCTTCGCGGCCGAGCTTTGCTGCGTCCTGCTGGAGGAGGGCTTCGAACGCTCGGACCTGGATGTCGAGGAGATGTGGCATCTCCATTCCCTTGTCGAGCTTGCCGAAGGAAATCTGCTTGAACTTTTCAGCCATTGTGGGTCCTGGTAAAGACGAACTACAATTTGCTGCGAGGGGAGCTTCAACGTTGTTGCGTACTGCGTGCTGCGTACTGCGTGAATTCGCTCAGCCCCGGTGTTCCGGGAGCCGTGCTGAACTCACGCAGCACGCAGCACGTAACACGCAGCAGGCTACTTGATTTCTACTCCCGCGCCCTGCTCTTCGAGCTTCGCCTTAAGCGCCGCGGCCTCATCCTTCGAGACGCCGGCCTTTACCTGCTGTGGCGCGCCATCAACGAGATCCTTCGCTTCCTTCAGGCCAAGGCCCGTGATTTCGCGAACGACCTTGATGACCTGAATCTTCTTCGCGCCCGCTTCCTTCAGCACGACGGTGAACTCCGTCTGCTCTTCGACGGCCGCCGCCGGGGCGGCTGCACCACCACCGCCACCACCACCGACCGGAGCGGCCGAGATCGTAACGTTGAACTTGCTCTTGAATGCTTCGATCAGGTCGGCGAGCTCGAGCACCGACATGTTGCCGATCGCTTCGAGGATTTCGTCTTTGCCCATCGAGGTCTGAGTAGCCATTGGTCCAATTCTCCGTGTGTAGATCCCAGGCGAAGCCGGGAATGGTTCAGGCAATTCGCCTGTGAGTCAGGCGCCTTCGCGCTGTGTCTTGAGCGCGTCGAGCGCGCCAACGAACATGTACATCAGACCACTCAACGCGCCGGCAAAGGCGGCGAGCGGGGACTGCAGGCCCGCACCGAGGTCAGCGAGCATCTGCTCGCGGCTCGGGAGCGATGCGAGCTTCTTGAACTGCGCCGGTTCGATCGACCGTCCATCGAGCAATCCCCCCTTGATGCCGGGGCGCTGCTCGTTGATCTTTGCGAAGTCAGTGAGCACTTTCGCCGCCGCCACTGGATCCTTGCTGACGACGAGTCCGGTCGGACCGCGAAGCCGCGTGCCGACGAGCCCACTCTCGTTCACCGCCCGCAACGCGAGCGTGTTCTTGATCACGACGTACTCGACGCCAGCCTTGCGCAGCTTCCGGCGGAGGTCCGTCATGGCCTTCACGTTGAGACCCGTGAAGTCCGTGTAGTAGAGCGCCTTGGCGCCTACGAGCTTCTCCCGCAGCTCGGTAACGAGCTGTTCCTTCTCCTGTCGCTTCATGCCCGGTTACCGGTACGGGGTGGTATCGATATGAACGCCGGGGCCCATGGTGCTGGAGATGGCCACGGTGCGGATGTAGACGCCTTTCGACGCGCTGGGCTTGGAGCGAACGATCTGGTCCATGAAGGCGTTGAAGTTCGTCTCGAGTGACTCGAGCGGAAACGACACCTTGCCGATCGGCACGTGGAGATTGCCTCCCTTGTCGACGCGGAACTCGATCTTGCCCGCCTTGGTCTCGCGGACGGCCCGCGTAACATCGAACGTCACGGTGCCTGCCTTTGGATTCGGCATCAGGCCACGAGGACCGAGCACGCGTCCCAGCTGACCCAGCTGGCCCATCTGATCCGGCGTCGCGATGAGCACGTCGAAATCGAGCCAGCCATCCTTGATCTTCTGAATGAACTCGGTGCCGACGTGATCGGCGCCCGCCGCTTCCGCCTCGCGGGCCTTGTCGCCGGCCGCGATGACCAGCACGCGCACCGACTTGCCGGTACCAGCCGGAAGCACGACCGTGCCACGCACCACCTGATCGGCATGACGCGGATCGACGCCGAGGCGTACCGCGACCTCCACGGTCTCATCAAATTTGGCGAAGGCAGACTTCTTCACCTTCTCGAGCGCTTCCTTCGGCATGTACTTCAGCGCGAGGTCGCGGCCCTTTGCCGCTTCGTTGTACTTCTTGCCATGCGTGCGCATTAGTCAACGACCTCCAGACCCATAGAGCGAGCGGCACCGGCAACCTGCGCCATGGCCGACTCGACGGTATCGCAGTTCAGGTCGGGGAGCTTGATCTCGGCGATCTTGCGAATCTGGGCGCGCGTGACCTTCCCGACCTTGGTGCGGTTGGGTATGCCCGAGCCCTTTTCGATTCCCGCTTCCTTTTTCAGCAGCACCGCCGCCGGAGGCGTCTTGGTGATGAAGGAAAAGGATTTGTCGGAGAAGATGGTGATCTCGACCGGCAGAATCGTATCCATGCCCTGCGTGCGAGCGTTGAACTCCTTGCAGAAGGCCATGATGTTGATGCCCTGCGGGCCAAGCGCCGTACCCACTGGTGGAGCAGGGTTGGCCTTGCCCGCCGGAATCTGCAACTTCACAAATCCGGTTTGTTTCTTTGCCATGTGTGTTCCTCATGCGTTCTTCGCCTCGGGATCCGGACCGATAGGTGGGCCGGTATTCTCCCGCGCGTTCAGACTCCCACGGTGTATTTTGACGTCGTAGTGGTATCCGACGGTGCGCTCCTCGCTGACAAGCAGCTGGCCCGCGCAAGGCCCTCAACAATTGCGTATTGCGTACTGCGTAGAAGAGCACCGAAACAGAGCCCTTCTGCCGAGACCCTATGCCTCGCCGCGCACCGTAGCTGACCGAGGTCAGTCTACGCAATACGCAATACGCAATACTCCGTTCAGTATCCCTTCA
>JBKJRV010000006.1:0-4580 GCA_046593115.1 Gemmatimonadaceae bacterium | reverse complement strand
CTGGCTGGTTTCTATCGCGTTCGGAACCAACCAGGCCGATACTGCAGACGGAGTCGCCCCTCGAATCTGATTTTTGGATCGTCAGAGGCGGAAACGTCGTTCCTCGAACGATTCAGTCCCACGTCAGCCCACACCTGCGTGCGCCGCATGTACCCTGACGCCGAGAAGCCCAGCCGCGCGACGCGATGAATGTTGCCGCTGAGGAAACGCGGAGTGCTCGAATACTCCGCCGGCAACGGAAATGGGTCGCGATAGTCACCTTCACCCTGACGCCGGTACGCTGCGTACAGGCGAGTCGTGGCGACATGCGTCAGCGCGAGGTCAGCACCCACGCGGGCTTCGTCAAAATCCGACAAACCATCGCCAAGCCCGACGCCATACACGATGAACCCGAGCGCCGGATTGTTGGTGCGATAGGTGAGATTCGCCACCTGTCGGTAGGACGCGAACAGCCGATGCGCCCCTGCAAGCGGTAGCCCTTCCGCGCCCACACTCACCGCGTAACTCGGCGGCTCGTCGCACAGGGAATCACAATCGTCCACCTGCAGATCGTCGAGCATGAAATGCAGTGTCCAGATGCCAGCGCCCCGCGTCCGCCACGCCGACTCCAGTGAATACGTGACGTTGGCGTCGTTACCCGTGCGAAACTCGTTGAACTGCCCGAGCACTACCGCCGAGAGTGGATTCGCCATCCCAGGCTCGAATCCTCGACCCTGACCGCCGTAGACCAGCGCTTCGCTGACGGCGAGCTCCAGTGGCCCAGCCTGGAAGGCCAGACGGTGCGCGGCAAGATACCGATGGTCGGGCAGTTCACCGGCCCGCGGGCGATCGTCGAGACGTGCGACGATGGCCGACAGATTCGTGCGTGCGCTGCCGAGTCGGCCGTGCAAATGATCGTAGGTGTAGGCGTTGTGTCCGATTTGCAGGCCCTGATGCGGAGGCGGTCCCCAGTTCCGCGCCAGCCGGCCAACGGTCAATTGTCCATACCGCGCCTGCGCGCTGAGGTAGCCGTCTTCTGTGCGACCAGTGAGCGGCCGGTCGGTCTTGCCGGCGAATTCAGGGTCGTACTTGAGTCGCCGGTCGCCGATGACGCGAGATACCGCCAAGAAGGGTCCCGCGCGCAGAAAAAAGTGCCCCTCCACACCCGGCACAACACGTGAATCGTCATCGGCCAGCATGAGCTCGCGCCGGCCTGAAGTCTGCGCTGTGCCGAGCACCGAGACACCGAAGCCGGCATCTACACTTTCGTGCGCTGCGCTGGCGGACGTGTCCGTTGGTTCGTAGACGTCGCGCGCGAGCGAGCGCAACACCTGGTCGCGCCATCGCCGTTCAGCCGATCCACGGACGCCTGCAGTGTCCCTAAGCGCTCGGCGGATGGCAGTGACGGTGTACGGTCGGTCCAGGTACGACAACGTCGGCAGATATCCGCGAGCCATGAGCGCATCGATGAACGCGTACCCTGCGTGATCCAGTGGGAGAAACGGAGATGCTTGCGCGCCCGCCGGGGATGACGCGAGTGCACTGACTAATGCCGCGGTCCGCAGGAACGCGCGCGCGCTCACTTGTACAACGCGATGAAGCGCAGGTCAGGCGCGATCTGAAGTGCGGGCGACGGCAGATGCACGTAGCTGAGCGCCCGTTTCACCGTCCGCCAACCCCGCTGCTCACCAGGTAGCTTCGCAGCATCGAGATCGAGTGTGAGCAGCACCGTGTGCCTGGCGCGCTTGCTGACGAAATTCGGCGGCGGAAAATAGTCCGTGATCCCGTGACCAAGACTGGCGCGCACGATGCCGGGCCACGATGCACGCGCTTTTTCGGGCAACAAGGCGTCAATGTCTGCTGAAAGCCAATATGTCTGGCCCGAGTAATCGACCGTGAATCGCGGCTCGCCGGTGTAGTTGTTTCTCACGCGGTTGGCGCGTGTGGGCCAGTACGACATGGTCGGCTTGAATGCCGCGACGCGCGGACTCATCTGCCGCGCTACGGCGAATCCGGCTCCGGCAGCATTGAACAGCAGATCGGGCGGCGAGAAGCCGTACTTCTGTTGCATGCCGTCCCAGATCTCGATCTGCAGCTGAAAAAGTGTGGCGTACGCGGCGCTCCAGAGAATTGCGCTTCTCGGCGACAAGCACGCCTCGCGCAACAGCGATGCGCCAATGTGCGTAAGTTGAAATCCGCCGACCAGATGGCCGAACTTGTCCTGGTCGCGATGATTCTCGTCCCAATCGTGCCGATAGTGAAATTTCGCCGGCTCGCCAGACCACCACGCGCTCTCGAAATACTGGTAGAGTGCCACGTTTCCGCCCACGAAAGCCGTCGCGGCCACACTCCGGCGGACGGTCCTGTCGCGGCCCACGCATCCGCCGGCGCGCTGCGCAGACGCAGACTCCGCGAGCAACAGCGCTCCCAGCGTGACAAGCGCGGTGAGTGCCGGGCGCATCATGGGTCACTCGGGAGTGGTTTGCCGCTCTCGGCAAATGCGTCGTATGCGTCGAGAATCTCCGCGGGCGATACGGTCGCCGCGCCCAGCTTTCCCACTTCGACGCCCGCCGCAAAGTTGGCGACGGATGCGGCCTCTTTTGCGGTCGCGCCGGCCGCCATCATCACCGCCAGACACGCCGTCACGGTGTCGCCGGCACCGGAGACGTCGTACACCTCGCGCGCCATCGTCGGCACCCGGTACACAGAGCCGTCCGCGGAGAACAGCGCCATGCCTGCTTCGCCCAGTGTAAGCAACAGGTGCTCCGCGCCAAGCCGTGCCAGCGTCCCGGGGAGCGCGTCGGGGTGATCGATATCCATCGTCGCGCCCAGCGCCGACTCGAGCTCCCGCCGGTTGGGCTTGAAGATCGTCGCGCCACGGTACGCGAAGAAGTTGCGATATTTCGGATCGACGATGACGGGAATGCCTCGCTGGTTGGCCGCCGCGATCGCGCGCTCGATGATCGCCGGAACGAGCACTCCCTTGTTGTAGTCCTCGAGAATGAGCGCGTCAGCGGTCTCGATCGCACGCGTCACCACGCCGGTGAGCGCCGAGAGCTCCGCTGGCGAGACGTCGTCGTCGTCTTCCTCATCGAAGCGGATCACCTGCTGATTGCGCGCCAGAATGCGTGTCTTTGTCGTCGTCCCGCGTTCCGACATGACGAGCGTCGCGTTGTCCACCCCGAGCGCCGACAGGAACTCCGACACCTGGCCACCGGCCCGGTCCTTCCCCACCATGGCGACCAGCTCGCACCGGGCGCCCAGAGCGACAACGTTCTGGGCGACGTTGGCGGCGCCACCGAGCGCAGCCTTGCGCTCCCGGACGCGCACGACGGGCACGGGTGCCTCGGGCGAGATCCGGTCCACATCGCCCCGGAGATACACGTCGAGCATCGCGTCGCCGACAACGACAATATGTTTACCGCGGGCCGCCTCGAAGAGCGAAGCGAGCCGGACGCGTGACAGGGTAGTTGGCATGGATGTTCAAAGCTGTGTTGACCAACATGGTGCGTCAACGCGTATCTTTTATAGGCGGCACAGGGCTTGCCCCTCACAGCGGGCTGAGCGTAAGCGCGCGTATCACCCCTTTCCCGGCTGTTTTGAGCAATTTTTTCGGCAGAATAAACGAAGGGGCAAAGAAGAACGTTCAGGGTCTCCAGGAGTACTTCATACTCGCCTGGAAGGCTCTTCGTTTCATCTTCGCCCGGCCGTTCTACGGACGCGACGTCATTCAGCAGATGGACGAGATCGGCGTAAAGTCGCTCGGCATCGTCCTGCTCACCGGATTCTTCACCGGCATGGTGCTCGCGCTCCAGACGCTGGTGCAGCTGAAGACGTTTGGCGCTACGATGTTCATCGGGCGGCTGGTGTCCGCGGCCATGATCCGTGAGCTCGGACCGGTGCTGGCGGGCCTCATGGTAGCCGGACGCGTAGGGTCCGGCATTGCTGCGCAACTCGGCTCCATGCGCGTCACGGAACAAATCGACGCCCTGAACACGCTCGGTACCGATCCCATCAAGAAGCTCGTGACCCCGCGCGTGCTGGCGGCGCTGATCATGCTGCCGGTGCTGACGGTCATCAATGACTTTGTCGGTATCATTGGCGGTAACATCATTGCGTCCACGATGGCCGGCGTCCCGACAGGCTTCTACTGGCGCACCGTCTGGGACCAGATCGCTGTTGACGGATTCGCGTTCCGCTACATCCCCATCGACTTCATTCAGGGACTGACGAAGCCGTTCGTGTTCGGTGGCATTATCTCGATCACGGCGTGCTACTTTGGTCTGAACACCACCGGCGGCACCGAGGGCGTGGGCCAGGCGACGACGCGCACGGTCGTCGCGGCCAGCATTTCCATCCTCATCGTCGACTACTTCATCACGCAGCTCCTCATGGCGATCTTCACTCCATGACCGACCCCAAAGATCGCAAGTGGATGGAGGGCGGCGAGAGTGGGGCGAAGAGCTCGGGCGCCGAGGGCGACGCCGGGAGCTCGGGTGCCGACTCGAAACACTCCGCGCCCATGGGTCCGGGCAAAAATGGCTCGGATGATAAGGGCACCGACGCCCAGGGCGTTGATTCCGCGGCTCCGGGCGCCATCG